>JBFHEW010000046.1:0-10103 GCA_041583955.1 Bacteroidia bacterium
ATCGGTATTCGTTGTACTGATCTTTCAACGGTTGAAGCTGCCCAGCATTCTCGGTTTTCTGGGCACCGGGGTGCTGATAGGTCCGCATGGCCTGAGCCTGGTGAAGATGTCGCACGAAGTGGAGCTGCTCTCCGAGATAGGCATCATCTTCCTGCTGTTCGTTATCGGCATTGAATTCTCCTTGAGCGCTTTGGCATCCATCAAAAAGACGGTTATCGGTGGTGGGGCCATGCAGGTTTTCGGCACCATTGGCGTAACCGCTCTGCTATCGCGTTTTGCCGGCTTATCGTGGAATGAGGCTGTTTTTCTCGGATTCCTCTTCTCGCTCAGCAGTACCGCCATTGTATTGAAGATACTGCAGGAACGGGGCGAGATCACCTCACCACACGGACGCATTTCCATCGGCATCCTCATCTTTCAGGATATCATTGTGGTGCCCATGATGCTGGCCGTACCCATCATGGCCGGGCAGACCGAAAACGTGCTGGAAACCGTTATCTGGATGTTGGCAAAAGTGGCCGGCATCATCACCTTGGTCATTCTGCTGGCTCGCTATGTGGTTCCCAGTGTGCTTAATCTGGTGGTGAGGACCAAAAGCCGCGAGCTGTTCATTCTTACAGTGGTGGTGATGTGTCTGGGCACGGCCTGGATGACCTCATCGGTAGGGCTTTCGCTGGCCCTCGGTGCGTTCTTTGCCGGTCTCATCATTTCCGAATCGGACTACAGCCATCAGGCAACGGCAAACATTCTCCCTTTCCGCGAGATCTTCATCAGCTTCTTCTTTGTCTCCATCGGTATGCTGCTCAACCTCAACTTCTTCTTTGAGCATGTGGTGCAGATCCATCTTCTGGCCATAGGAGTAGTGGCGCTGAAAGTGCTGGTGGTGGGCATAGCAGTCACTGTACTTGGCTACCCGATCAGAACAATGCTGGTTGCTTCCCTCACGCTTTTTCAGGTAGGGGAATTCGCCTTCCTGCTTTCGGCCACGGGCATGCAATACAGTCTGCTCTCGGAGAACGTGTACCAATATTTCCTTGCCGTTTCCATTGTAACGATGGGCGCCACTCCATTCGTCATGATGTTCAGCGCGCGCATAGCAGATGCAGTGGTGAGGGCGCCTCTGCCCCGCCCTGTGCGCGAACGATTGGCCCGAATCACCATGTTGAAGGCCAAAGAAGAGGTAAGCACAGACGAGCTGCGCGACCATGTGATCATCATCGGTTACGGACTGAACGGACAGAACGTGGCGAAAGCCGCCAAACAGGCCAAGATTCCGCATGTGATCCTTGAGCTGGACCCGCAGATGATCGAAATGGCCAAGAAGAATGATGAGCATGTACTCTATGGCGATGCCACCGACCAGCTCATTCTTCAACATGTGAACGTACACTCGGCCCGGGTGGTGGTAGTAGCCATCAGCGACCCGCTCACCACCAAGAAGATCGTGCAGGCCGTGCGTAATTTCTCCGATACCACGTACATCATTGTGCGCACGCGCTACACACGGGAAATACAGGAGAACCTGCGGATCGGTGCAGATGAGGTGATCCCGGAAGAGTTCGAGACCTCCATTGAGATCTTCACCTCTGTTCTGAAGAAATATCTTGTTCCGATGGATGAGATACAGGATTTCATTACATCCATACGCTCACACAACTACGAACTCCTTCTCAACGAGAACCCCGACCGCAAGTTCAGCGGTACGGAGCTCCACATTCCAAGCATGGAAATTGCCGCCCTCAAAGTGCAACAGGGTAGCAATAAGGTGGTGGGAAAGACCATTCTCGAATCGAAGCTGCGTAGCGAATTCGGCATCACGGTATTATCCATAAAGCGGGGAGGCAAATACCTCCGCGATATAACTCCCGAGGAGGTGATAGAACAGGACGATGTGCTTTATCTGTTCGGTTCGCCCGACTCCATTGCCAAGCTGAACAAGTATTTGAAGATGTAAAGGTGCCTCAACGAAGCGCTTCCGACAATTGCTTCACAGAAATGGAATTATGCGAACTGTCATGCACCACAACGCCATCTTTCAATAGAATGGCCTGAGGCGATTCGTGATGCACTCCCAGCTGCGATGCAATGGCATTGGAAACATTACGATAAGCTATGAGGTCGAGATACCACGGCTCTACATTTTCCAGGTTCCACTCACGCTCTAACCGCGATTTAGCCATGGAACTGATAGAGCACCGCGTGCTATGCTTGAATATCAATTGCGGTTTTTCGTGCGAAAGCTCCACGATCTCAGCAATCTGTTCCTCAGAGGTCATTTCCTTCCACGGAATGTTGGAGTTTCCGCTACCACCGAATATGTCTTTCCACCCCATCTTTCTTTGTTTTTGAACGGGCTTGCCGCGGCAAACCCCTACAGTTTCTTCTTGCAGATCATCAGTGAATGATAATAACCGACCGTTTCTACGATCTTCTCCACTTCCAGTCCAACCTCCTCCACGTACTGTTTCATTCTTGCCGAATCGTACATCTTGCTATTGCCATTGGCCATTGATGTGAAGTAAAGTGACGTTCCGTGCAGACAATAGGTTGCCGTCATGCTGTCTTGCATGTCCCAGAATGTTTCGAGAATGAACACGCGGCCATCGTCATTCAGCGCATCCTTTGCGTGACTGAGAATGTGCTTGATCTGTTCGGGCGAAAAGCAATCCAAGAACTGGCTCATCCAAACCGCATCTTGGTTCTTTGGTAGTTCATATTCCGCATCCAAAACATTCTGTTCGTGCGTGGAAATCCTGTGTTCCAAACCAGCTTCTTTTATGCGTGGATCGGCCAATCCGGTCTGACTCGGAAGGTCCACAATGGTCATGTGCACATCGGGATCTTTCTCAACACACATGAACGACCACTTTCCAGTGTTGCCGCCAATATCCAACATGGATTTAGGCTTGAATTTGAAAACCTCTTCGCGCGCTTGCGGAAACGCTTGATCGGAATAATGATGGTCGAATTTGAACCAACTTTCCTTCGAACGGCCCGGGAGTTTCGAAAGGCCGTGATAAATGGTTGGCCAATCTCCCAATTCCTTCAGCCCTGCCGGCTTTTCTCCTTTGATGGCTTCCTCTAAATGGAACGTGCCGTTGTAACACACATCCTGAATGAAATCGGTATTGGCAATGGTCTGCTTATCGCGCAGCCAAAAGGACCCCGTTTTACCCAATTTGTATTTGTACGGCTCCACAAGTTTGACCAAGTTGAGGCTCAACCCAGCTTCGAGCAGCGTTTCCACACCATACTGCGAAACGCCCGTTTTCTCCGCCAACTCCACCGAAGTAATGCCTTTTCTGCCTGCGTCCACAATGGCTTCCAGTATGCCCAATCGGTTGAGCGCCACCGCAGCTTGGAACATCATCGGATAAAAAGAAAGCCGCTCCGCGGCCTCTTTGGCTTCATTCAACGAGATGTTGTCTTCTTGAAATGCTTTGTACATATATTTTCTAGCTAAGGCGCCAAGACGCCAAGATGTCTATTGTCTGTTCCGTTGGTCACTTCCCTCCCTTTCGTGAAAAGGTTGGTGGTGGGGCTTACTCGATCCAATCGGTAAAATACTCCTGTGGTTTTCTTCTGGTCTTGCGCGGCCATCCCTCTTTCGGATAACCCAGGTACAGGAAGCCCAAAAACCTGTCTTTCTCTCCCAAGCCCATGTATTCCTTCGTTTCCGGCCAATAGGTAACACCTCCGCTCGCCCAGAATGCCCCGATTCCGTGCGCTGCCGCCACCAGCATCATGTTCTGTACCGCCATGGCCACCGATGCGATCTCTTCCACTTCGGGGTCTCGTTCTGCTTCATCGCGCTTCATACAGATGCCAATGATAGCACTTGCCATGAGTGGCCGATCACGCAATTTGTCGTATTTCTCCTGCTCAAACGCATCGGCTTTACGCTCCTTGTACAGTTGCGACTGGAATGCTGACAGCTTTTGCAGACCATCTCCCATGAAAA
Organism: Bacteroidia bacterium; assembly: GCA_041583955.1. Taxonomy (GTDB): domain Bacteria; phylum Bacteroidota; class Bacteroidia; order UBA10329; family UBA10329; genus UBA10329. Next base: position 3,962 of record JBFHEW010000046.1, read on the forward strand.
CCTTGAAATGCCACGGCTGCGTGTAACGGTGTGTGGGTGCCCACTTGGCCGCATCCAACAATTCCATTACAATTTCCTTGTGCACCTTGCGGGGAGAGAAATGCTCAGGGATGATGGTCCTTCTGTCTTCAATGATGGATTTTATTTCGCTCAGGTTGTAGCGCATACTGCTCGGTTTTTCAGCTGAACAAAGTTATTTAGAATGAGTTTAGATAAACCATAACTTTGACCCCGGAACTTCGAACTTTTAAACTATACGATATGTATCCACCAGAAATAGTAATACCCATGAAGCAGGACATCACTTCGGTTGGAGTGAAGGAACTGCTTACACCCGAAGATGTAGATGCTGCCATAAAGGCCGAAGGAACCACCTTGGTTTTCATCAATTCGGTCTGTGGTTGTGCCGCAGGAAACGCGCGTCCGGCCATTAAAATGGCTGTGAAGCACAGCAAGCAGCCAACAAGAGTAACCACCGTGTTTGCCGGATTTGATGTGGCAGCCGTGGCACAGGCCCGTAAACACATGGCGCCATACCCGCCAAGCAGCCCGAGCATTGCGCTTTTCAAGGATGGAAACCTGGTTCATTTCATTGAGCGCCACCATATTGAAGGTCGCCCGGCAGAGATGATCGCAGACAACCTGAAAGGAGCGTTTGACGAATTTTGCTAGGCATTAGAATCTAGGCCTTAGTCTTTAGCTGACTGAAGAAATGAAAAAGGCGCTTCCGAATCGGAAGCGCCTTTTTGCTAACTGCTAATTCCTATTACCTGAAAGCTACTCCGAATCGGGATTCTTCAACACCTTCGGTACCTTGAAGTAGTCTGAGTCGGCTTTCGGAGCATTTTTCAATGCCTGTTTCTGTGTAATGGTCTTTTTCTTCTCATCATTACGCATCACGTTCAGTTCTTCCGACATGTAAATGAGCGGCTCTACGCCTTCGGTATCGAGTTCGTTCAGCTTTTCCATGAACGAAAGAATCTTGTTCAGGTCTTTTTTGATACGCTCTTTCTCTTCGCCTTCAAACTGAAGTCGCGCCAAGTGCGCCAATTCATCAACCGTTTTATCCGTTATATCCATGTCGTTTCAATTCTTGTCGGATCACATCCTGAGCGGCATCTCTCAGTTCAGCAACATCCTTGACCGTCATTCCCTTTGAAGGAATAGGCCTGTGAATTTTGATGAACGTTGAACCCGGTCTGCCTCCTTCCCACACATGTGGTTTGGCCGGTAGGATGTCCCATCCGCCTACAAAAGTAACGGGAACCACCGGAACTTGCGCCTCTATGGCTATTTTGAAAGGCGAGTTCTTGAACGGAAGCATCTTTGGCGGATGGTCTGGAATGATGGCCTCGGGATAAACGGCTATGGTAATTCCCTTCTTGAGGTCGTCTGCCGCACGTTGATACGAGTTGTAAGATGCCCGCAGATTGGTTCTGTCAATGAGGATGTTCATCTTATGGAAGAAGATATTGAAGAACCACCATTTGCCCAATTGCACCTTTCCCATATAATGGAAATAGCCTGGAAACGCCACGTAAGATTGAACAATATCAACGAACGAAACATGATTCGGTACAATGATGTAAGGGCCATTCTCGAGCCTGTCTTCCAACACCACGGTTGTCCGAACACCCACCAGAAACAGGATCATCCGCGCCCAGATGCGCTTAAGCGCCATGGCTTTCTTAAAGTGCCGCTCGTGCTTTACGAAGTAATAGAAGAACGGGAACAACGGCATCAGTGTGATGAAACAGCACACGAAGAACCATCCCCTCCAAATGATTTTAAGTGGCCAAAGGAGCTTCGACATGCGACAAATTTAACAGGATGTTCATGCCTGCAGCAGATACGCCTTATGGATCGGTTGCGAAGAAGACCAAAGTCACGATTTGGCCGCCATCCGATCTACGTACAAACGGATAACGCATAACTGTATGTCGATTTCTACTTTTGGCAACCAGAGTTAAATTGAAACAATGGCAAGAATACTTACAGGAATACAAAGTTCCGGCCGACAGCATCTAGGCAACATCCTTGGCGCCATACGTCCGGCCATTGAGCTGGCCCGCGACCCGAAGAATGAGGCGTATCTGTTCATTGCGGACATGCATTCGCTGACCACCATCAAAGATGCAGCAACCCGCAAAGAGAACGTGCTTGCCACGGCTGCCGCATGGTTGGCCTGCGGATTGGACACCGAAAAGGTGGTCTTCTATCGCCAATCAGACATACCGCAAGTGGCAGAAATGACCTGGTATCTGAGCTGTTTCACGCCATTTCCCATGCTGGCCAATGCACATTCGTTCAAAGACAAATCGGAGAACCTGGCAGATGTGAATGCCGGGCTGTTCATTTACCCTGTGCTTATGGCCTGCGACATTCTCATGTACGATGCGAATGTGGTTCCGGTAGGCAAAGACCAGAAGCAGCATTTGGAGATGACCAGAGACATGGCCGGTGCGGTTAACCACCAGCTGAAACAGGAGATCTTCGTGATACCGGAATCGAAGATCACCGAATCGGTGATGATCATTCCCGGAACGGATGGCAGAAAAATGAGCAAGTCGTACAACAACTACATTGACGTGTTCTTACCTGAGAAGCAACTGCGGAAACAGGTAATGGGAATTGTGACCGACAGCACGCCTCTGGAAGAGCCAAAGGATCCGGACACGTGTAACGCATTTGCCCTGTATGCCCTTTTGGCCAACGAGGACCAATTGGCGGAAATGCGCCAGAACTATGTGGGTGGCAACTATGGATACGGTCATGCCAAACAAGCACTTTTCGAACTCATTCTGGACGAATTCAAGGAAGAACGGGTGCTTTTTGAGAAATTGATGCAGCATCCGGAAGAAATTGAACGTCTGCTGAAGCAAGGGGCCGAAAAAGCACGACCGGTGGCCGATCAGGTATTGAACCGATTCAAAGTCGCCATAGGTTACTGACGAACGGAGCCGCAATAACCGTTGCGAGCAGCAGGTCGGCAAGCCACCAACGGCTTGTTTTTTCAATGGCCAACGAAATGAGTATGCTGAGCGGATAGGCCATCAGCACTATTCCGTTCTGCCAACCAACGCCAAGTATGAGCAGGACCAATATGGTCCCAACGATCCATGCCCCATTGGTGAGCATCATGTTCCGTTCTGTGACCGTCCCTCCTGTAAGGCTTCCCATAAGAACAGACAGACCGAGGAGGGTAACCGGAATAAGGGCCACATGGCCGGCATTGAGCCGCTCGGAACCTACACTTCCGGACCATGCGGATTGAATGACGCGCATGAAGGCGAGCAAAGGCGCTTCCTGCCAAACAGCATACATCATTACAAAAACGGCTGCCATCAGCAGCCCGAGGCCCAGCACGATCCATTCGCGCACGTTGCCGGTGCGCAGAACGAGCAACGAAAACGCGATAGGCAGTATCAGGAACACCGACTGCCCCACGAAAAGACCCGCCACACCTAGTAGCAGCCCCACATGGAAAACCTCCGATAGCACCGGATCACGTTTATAGGTGGAAAGGAGTACCAGGAACATGGCCAGTACCACCAGAGAGGCCACCAGCACATCGGGTCTGGCAAAAACGGCCTGTGGTTGGGTCATCACGAGCGAAACCAGTACCACCATTCCAAGATTCCGGTTACCGAAAACCTGTTTCGTCTCGCGCAGATGCAGGCGCGAAAGGATGGCCACTGCCGACACCACGAGCAGACACAGGTATGGCGCAAACCCCTGCGAGGTCTGAAGCCATGCGAACGCCCAGTGCGCGTAAAGCAGATCGACCCCCGAACTCCCATTGTACCAGAGCAGACACGGAACAAGCAGCATGATGCCACCAAGCAGGAAGCTGAGCACAAAAGCCGCTATGGTATTGGACCGTAATATGGATGTTAGCATTCTTTACTGAACCTGATCGATTTCAAATATTGGATATATTTGCCGCAACAAATCAAAAAAGCAATGAACTTACAGCAAATTCTGGCACCGATCGAAGACCTTATACTATGGACATTCGGGTTGCTTGAAGTTGGCGAGAATTATGTCAACTGGCTTCTGATCATCATCATCTCCCTTGCCTTGGTCTATTGGACCATCAAACTGGCAGGATATCAGAAGGATGAGGTGCTGAACCGCTGATCTCAGAGGTCGAATCCGATATCTGACCGAAAGTATTTCCCTTCATAATTCACAACGTGTGCGTTGGCGTACGACTGTTCCAGCGCCTCTGTCATGTTTTCTCCGTAAGATGTAATGGCCAGAACGCGGCCACCGTCTGTGAGTACATTTCCATTGCTGTCTTTTGTTCCTGCATGGAACACCACGCTGTCCTTTACCTTGTCAAGCCCACTTATCTGCCTTCCCTTCTGGTAATTGCCCGGATACCCGTCTGACACAAGCATCACCGTGCAAGTGGTTCTTGGGTCGACCTTCAACTGTACCTTATCGAGCGTTTGGTCTGCCACTGCTTCAAACAGATCGATAAGGTCTGTCTGTATCCTTGGTATGACCACTTCTGTTTCCGGGTCGCCCATGCGGACGTTATACTCGATCACGAACGGGTCTCCAGCCACGTTCATAAGTCCTATAAAGACAAAGCCGCGGTAATCGATGCCATCCTTGGCCAGACCGTGGATGGTCGGTTTCACGATGCGTTCCTCCACCTTGTTCATGAACTCCTGGTCGGCAAACGGAACCGGAGAAATTGCTCCCATTCCGCCCGTATTCAAACCAGTGTCTCCTTCTCCGATCCGTTTATAATCCTTTGCCGAGGGCAGGATCTTGTAGTTCTTTCCATCGGTAAGCACAAAAACCGAAAGTTCAATTCCCTTCAGAAACTCTTCAATTACAACCTTATCCGATGCCGAACCGAATTTGTGCTCCACCAACATGGAAGTGAGCTCAATACGTGCTTCCACCAGCTCATCACAGATCAACACCCCTTTTCCTCCAGCAAGACCATCCGCCTTCAGAACGTAGGGCGAACTGAGTGTTTCCAAGAACTTGAAGCCTTCTTCCAGCGAATCGGAAGTGAAGGAACCATAGCTTGCGGTCGGAATGTTGTGTCGGACCATGAACTCCTTGGAGAACTCTTTCGAGCCCTCCAGCATCGCTCCCAATTTTGATGGGCCGATGACGGGAATGTATTTCAGGAACGGTTCGTTCTGGAAATAGTCTACAATTCCAGCAACCAACGGAGCCTCTGGCCCAACGATCACCATATGAATTCCGTTCCCACGGACAAAATCACGTACCGCAGGAAAGTCGAGCGGGTTCAGGTCCACATTGGTCCCAACGCTTTTGGTGCCCGCATTCCCTGGGGCAATATAGAGCTTGGACAATCGGCCGCTTTGGCTGAGTTTCCAAGCCATGGCATGTTCCCTTCCTCCTGATCCGATCAATAATACATTCATTCTGGGCTTGTTTGTTTTGGTGGCTCAAAGGTCACATTTTCAATCAGAAATCATATCGGCAAAAGCCTTGGTCAAAGCCTTCTGCTTTCTACTCCGCCACGTTCGCAACAGCATGCTTCCCATGAGCAATTTGGCCTTGCGAGCTCCCGTACGTAGCTGCACTTTCAAAGCGGAAGGCACACACCAAAATTTTTCATCCCACAAAAAAGGTGTAAAACAATGACATAACATGCTGCTTTAGCCTTACGAACAGTAAAGCCCATTGTAATATCCTGAAAAAGTTTGTCAAAAAGTATCAGAACTGGTTTTCACCTTCGTTGCGAATAGATTCTTTGGTGAAGAAAGCAACAGCTCTTACTTGCAAAAGCGGTAAACATTGTAGTCCTTCATCGAAGAAACTTTTGAAATCATGAAACTCAGGACCTTATTCATTCTTTTCTTTCTAATACAGTATTCAGCCTCCTTTGGTCAGGAATACGAATACGTTCCGTTCCCAACGGAGAATGCCGTATGGAAATCAGATGAATTCTCTGGTTTCTGCGAGAATCCCATCGGCTACTGCGGTATTCACGTTTACAGCACAGGTGATGAGCTCATCATCAACGATACCACATATATCGGTATCTACGGTGGTTATTTCGAAGCTCAGGTCGGTCCTGTTGCTGCCATGCGTGTGCAGGAAGACTCTATCAATCATAAGGTCTTTCTAAGGTCGGTGAACAATCCGC
>JBFHEW010000047.1:0-9965 GCA_041583955.1 Bacteroidia bacterium
CCATCGAAGTATGTGTTGTGATTTGCTTTCAATCCTTGATCTTTGACATATCTGAATCACTCATTTCTCATGTGCCAGCTATCACTAGCCGGTTGTGATTTGCTTTCAATCCTTGATCTTTGACATATCTGAATCACTGTACTTGGCTGAAAGCCTTGTGCCATAAGGGATTCAGCGATTTTCGGACAAGAAAAAATGATTCAGGTGTAAAAGCTGTTGCGGGAAACCGTAACAGCTTTTTTTGTTTCTGCAGGATACGAGCCGATCGCGTAGACGCCACGCTCCTCAGCACGATTATCCACTTAAAACAGTTCCAACTGTTGGGGTAGGCTCATCTCTTCCTGTGGCTTTGTGTTGTAGAATATCTCCATGCGACCGAATTGCTTATCGGTAACCGTCAGGATATTGACACTGCCCATGGGCGGAATAGCGCCCAACACACGTTTCCGGTGCACCTCTGTATTCTCCGAACTGGAACAGTGACGCACATAAACGCTGAACTGCATCATGGTGAAACCATCCTTGATGAGGTCTTTGCGGAACCTGGCCGCATGGCGCCTGTCCTTTTTGGTATCGGTAGGCAGGTCGAAGAACACCATCATCCACATGATACGATATGCATTGAACCGCTCATTCACAACTATGTCATCTGCGGTAGTACCAATTTGCGTTGGGTTCCTGCAAAGCATCGCGCCAATGAGGCCGATGTTTCGGATGCGGCTATCATCAAGGGCCGTTGCTTGCCGTTCATGTTAACGGTAAGCGTTGGGATGGTGAGCAACTGTTGTCGGTGTGCATTGGTAAGAAAATCGGGTGCCTCATGGCCATCTTCTACCATATCTGCCACCAACATATCCACATACGGCCTGTAAGGCTCCATCATATCGTCTGCCAAACAATACTGATTGTAGCGATTGTGATGAAAAATGCCCAAGGTGGGCAACAGACCACTGCCTACCAAGCTGCGCGCCATGGTAGCGCGCAGAATGGCATAGCCATAATTGAGCAGGTTATTGGGGTAGCCAGCTTCGCGCCCACGCACGAAACCGGGGTATCTGTCAAACAAACGTGGCCAATAATAGGCCGCTGCCACCCCTTCGCGGTTGTCCGTATCGCCACTCTTCACCTGTCGGGCCGTATTGGACAGAAAGGCCACCTCGCCACCGAAGGAAGAGAGCACAAAAGCCTGGTTCTGGATCTTGGTCTGCACCACCTGCTGCCAAAGCTGTTTCTTGAGAGGTAGACTGGCCTCTGTCTGGTGGCGGAAGCTTTCGGCCTGTGTGGTATTGCCACATAGGTTGAGCATCAATCCTGTTGGATGATACTTCTCATCGCACGTTACCAAGGCAGCATTGTTGGAAAGCAACGCGGCTATCAGTCCATGCGTAATGCTGATGCGGGGATCTTCGAGCACCACCGCACCGATGTCTTCTATTGGCACCGTTTTCTCCACCTTCTGCCCCAGCTCATTGGTTTTAGACATGAGCAGTTGCCTGTCTCTGAGAGACAGCTTAGCAGGGGAACTGATGGCTACGGTGCGTTTGATCATAATCTCCTTATCTCACCCAGCACGTTAACTCCAACTTTAATGGCCTTACCTGATAACGCCCTAAAAATGAATGCGTCTTTTGGATGATTCTTGTCCGGATTACTTGGGTCAAGATTCGTGCGATTATGTCTAATCAGTCCTATTCTACCTGTCCTATCAAACTTTCTCACCATGTAAAGTCTGTCAAACAGTTCACTCGGATTTTTCCAGTCAATCTCATCAGGATGGCCTTCATACAGTAAAACAAGATCTTTCTGCTGAAGAGTCATCAATAACGGTTTTCCATCCTTTTCCAGTGGGTAAAGTGGTCGTTTTTTTAAGGCGTTCTGAGAGGCAGCGTAAAAGCTTACAGTATCAAAATCACGTTTGCCAGATTCTGGGTCTTCATAAATGGCAATACAATAATTGTTTCCTGGTTTGACAAAAAGCTTTTCATTCTCCATTGGCCGTAACTGAATCATACCCTCACCGGGAACTTCAACCCGAACGGTTTTAATAGGAACCCTAGCTCCCTCTTTACTTTTCATGTAGACGATATTTTCCTTTAATGACGACCATTTGCCGCCATTATTCTCCACATGTTCCAGAATGCTGTCGCGCAATCCTTTATCAATGATCTTGGGCAGATCCTTTTCGGTTATTCCTTCAATGCCCTTTTTTACAACATAAACCAACTGTCCCTTCTCCGGGTGCATGATCTGACCGTAGAGAGTGTCTTCGTGTAACTGCCCTCTCACAGAAAGTGTCCGTTGCTTTTTCTCAGGCTTTCCCTGATGTGCTTTGGAATAACGGTAGGGGTTCTTCTTTGACGAAAGCAACCGTTTACCATTCTTATAACTTATAAGCATGTTCCCAACATGCTCTGAGGCCTCCAATTTGAATGTGGGCCAAGGAAATCTTATTCCCTTAAGTTGAATGTCTCCGTATGGGGTTTCCTGTGCAAGGTCGCTTACTTGCTTTATTACTCCATCACTGGTTGCTGCTACCACCAATGCGTCAATCGCATGGTGTCGGTGGTCATCCCTGTTCTTCTTATCTCCTGTTCCATCCCATATCAAACGGTTCAAACCCCATTCTTTTCTTAGCAGAGAGGTGACCGCACCGCTGGAAACCTTCACATCCGGACAAACATCATAAAGCATTTTGGTCACCTCTCTTCCAATGTAAGCCGTGTTGGTCAACTGGCTGTTCTTAAAGTCACTGTCTATGTTCTCAGCAAGGAGCTTCTCCTGCTTGCCCTCGCTGAATGTCTTGACCCGCTCTTTAAAAGCTCGGAGTTCTTCCTTTCGGTCTTTGAAGTACTCCATCGGAGTAAGGTTTCCTTTGATACTGTTGAATTCCGCCTCGCTCAATGTCTTGTTCATGAAGGAATTATCAAGGCTCCTCGAAAATGGCAGGATATGCTCAATTTCAATTTCTTCGGTGAACAGTTTTGAAAGAGAAATAATTTTGCCTGTGTAAGGGCTTATTCTGCCACATTCAAGCCATAACCTGTATTTCTCCTCATCCTTTGCATTTACCCGCTGTCTGAACTTTTTGAAATCCTCCAAATTCAATTCGGGTGCTAACCGTTGAAGGTCTTTAGAGCTATGCTCCAGTTCTAACCATAGCTCAAACTTCAAAAGGTCGCTTCTTCTTGGGTCTTTAACCAATCCTTTGTCCATTAGAAAGCTTCTGAAGACGTCACGTTCACGCTCTTTTTCCTTCAGTTTATTGGTGCGTTGCTCACGCACCTTCTTTGGCTTCTTCAGTTCACGCAATAGTTCAACCCTCACTTTATCGGGCCTGCCGTGTTTATCCATTACGGCATTGATCAACCGAGCGCATTCGTTCACACTCATTTGTACCAGTGGATTTCGCAACGGTTCTTGCTTGGTCAGATCAAGCTTATCCGAAAGCACACGGTCTTTTCCTTGCTTCTCCACATTATAAGAGTGATGATAACCGGACATCTGACAAGCAGAGGCATAATCATATCCATCCTCCAAGTATGGCAAGATCTTGGAAATGGCTTTGTAGCTTAGGTCGCCATACTCAGCTTCTAAATTCACCTTAATCAATTGTTCTGCCTGTTCATCTGTCATGCCCCAGTTATTCTGAGCATGCTCAGCCAACCATTCGTCATCTTCTGCACAGTAGACATTATGCCAAAGCCGTTCTTTCTCTGCACTGCTCAGCCCTTGATACCAGTCGCTTCCAACAGCTTCTTCTAATCTTGCCACAGTGACATTGCCAAGAATTTTCTGTGGCATTTCGTTGAACTTGGCGGAAGATGGCCAACCCATGAACTTCTTTATCTGCGAATGGGTCATGTATTCCCTTGTGCTTAATTCCGCACCAAGGTCCACTCGTTCCTGATTCGTGAGAAACTCATTCACCCTGTCTCCATAGGTGATTCTAAGATTGTTTATTGTGGTCCAAACTCTGAACTGTTGAAAAAGCGGATGGCTCTTAGGAATTACCCGCTTTTTGGGTTCAAACCGACATTTGGAGACCAAATGTTTGGCGCTTTTCAGCTTTCGCTGATAGAAAATGACCTCATTTCTGATCTTATCGCGCAATTCATCCGTTAACTCAGAATAGAATTCAGCCTGTTTTTGCCAGAGTAGGTCAAATTCCTTTTCATATAAGGCTCGTCTTACCCGGTGCTCTTTCCTTATCCTCTTTTTCGGCTCATTTTCATTATGCCAGTCTTCCGGCTGCTCATCAAACAAGGAAGCAAAGTATTCGCCCGGTGTTCTGTAGCCCCCATCTTCCAATGTTTGCTGAAATGAGTTCATTTCACCAAGAAGACCTTTATCTTCAGACTCATCTTTTGAATGCCCCTTTCTGTTGCTTTTAAATCCTCTGCGTTGATTCAGTAAAAACAGAATTCTGCCGAACTCCTCTTTCTCCAATCGCTCATCCAGTCCTTTCCTTCTTAATTGATACAGCTCCTTTGCAGGTAAGGATGTCGCTTTGTCGAACATCATTCCGTTCTCGCGCAATGCCTTTTCCAACCGTTGTCGTCTCTGTCGGTATCTGTCGTAGGTTCTTCGTGCATGGCGAGCATCTCTGCGTGTTGCATTCTTACTCTTCTCAGAACCTGACTTGGCATAATCATCTTCCTTTACACCAACAGGAAAAATCCTTACGCCCATGTCAATAATGCGTTTTCCATCTTCAATCAAGGCCCAACCAATACTGTTGGTGCCTACATCAATACCAAGTACTTTGCTCATTTCAGAATATCAATTAGTTTTACAACCGAAAGCTTATCACAATAAAGAATTATTCTAAAGGTTCTTTAACCTCGACCCTGGTTCGTCCGGGGTCTTTTTTTTGCCCAACGGTTTCAAATATAACACAGCCATTTTATACTTACAATAGCTTGTTGCCAGGTGCTGTTATTTCTTGTATCCGCTCCAAAAAAAACGGGGCGCAGTAGTGTACTGCGCCCCGTTCGGGAGTGGTGTGGCCGGGTGGCGTTCAGCTCACAATGTCGGACGAGCTACTGCCCATCGAACTATCGTTGGCGCGGTTGGTATTGTTGTAATACCGGCCCCTCACGGTGAACGTCTTGCCGCGCTGCGCATCAGTGAACTGATGACTTACGCGCGATCGGCTGCTGGAGACGGTGAAGTGCTGCACCACTTCCACCTTTGCCGGTTCGGCATCGGTTCCGGTGGCGGTTCCGGCCTGTGGCCCCATGTTGACCGAGATGTGCAGCTCCACCCCATCGGCATTATCGGGCAGGGCCGCGCGGTTGGCGGTACTATCGGTGCAGACGAACTCCATCATTCCATTGCCACGACTATGGATGAGGATGTTGGGCGTAGGCCCGATCTTGGTGCGTCTGGTGTATCCGCCCGTTCTGGGGTTCAGATTCATGGCAATCTTCTCGCTATAGCTTACAAGCGGATTATTGATGAGATAACCTTGAACCAATTGCCGCAGAAAGGCCACATACGCAACACGGAACTGGTTGAACTCGGCCACCTGCTGCAAGGTGCGCACATTGCGGTTGTCTATCTTCTGAAAGAGCAATGCGAATGTGGCACTATCGGCATTGAGCCGTGCCACCACGGCAGCATCAATGCCCCAGTTGTTGGCATTGTCGGAAACCATGGTGTTAATGGTATTCTGCCACGTTTTCAGACCATCGTGGCTTTTCGGTACATAATCAGGACGTTTCATGATAACATCTTTTTAAAGGTGAATAGAATGGTTTATCCGCATCTTTCGCTTATGCCTCCGGTGGCGGCTGTGGCGGCCAAAAGGCCAAGGCCGGTAACCACGGTAAGAAAAAGGCCCGCTGCAGAACATACCGGTACTTGTTCTGTAGCTGTGCCTGATGCTTACATGCCGTTCAACCGAACCAGGTGCAGCGCGTGTTGGGCCACGGTTGGCGTGGTTGCAGCCACGGTTGACGCGGTTGGAACCACGGTTGCCTTGGGTTGCGCCACGGTTGCCTTGGATTGCGCCACGGTTGCCTTGGGTTGCGCCATGGTTGCCTTGGGTTGCGCCACGGTTGCCATGGATTGCGCCACGGTTTGCACGGTTGGTCTGAACGGTGGCGTGGTTGGTCCAAACCCTGACACGGTTGGAGCCACTGAAGCCATCGGAGGTATAGGAAAGAACGTGCTACAAATGTGGAGAGAAGGCTGAACGGTGTCAAGGATCGATTAACAGACCGTCCTGATCGGTAGACGAATCGTCCTTCTTTTTCAACGAATCGTCATTTTTCGGAAACGGGATCACCAACTGGCTACATATCAGCTCCTTGACCTGCTTCCATTTACCCTTGGGAATGATGACAGAGCCGCCCAAGCGGAGATACACCGTGCAGCTCTTTCCAATGCCCTTTATCTGGCTGCTACGCACAATGACGTCTCTGCGCAATTGCACGAACTGTTTGCTGAGCATCTTCTTCAGTTTGCCGATGTTGCCCGATTGCAGTTCTTTTTTCACCACGCCCTTCTCATCCTTGTAATACACGTTGGTGTAATTGCCATCGGCCTCGAGCATGAGGATCCTTTTAAGCGGCACGAATTCGGAATCTTCCTGACCTTTCAACATGAAATGACGTTTGCCCATAACGCACGTATTTAGAAGCCAACACTAAGTTATTCTTTTCTCTGATCGGTTGTTCTGTGAGATGTTATGGTGAGGCTTGAGAAGTTGATCTGCGATTGACGATTTCAGATTTGCGATTTGAAGCATCCGGTTGCTCTAACCTCTATCCTCTGACCTCACTCCTATCTCCTAATTCCTAACTCCTAACTCCCTGGTCCCACACAGAGACACAGAGAACACTGAGACTTTGATTTGAGATTGACGATTTGCGATTGACGATTGGCGATTTGCGATTTGAAGCATCCGGTTCCTCTGACCTCTAACCTCTAACCTCTAACCTCACTCCTCGAACCTCTAACCTCTATCCTCTAACCTCTAACCTCACTCCTCTAACCTCTAACCTCAATCCTCCGATCCGCTGCAATTGCGTAGTTTTTTAGTAGCTTGAACTTCTAAACCTACCTGTCATGTGCATCCGATCATTGTTGCTGCTTACCCTTGCCATTTCCATCCTTACCGGGATCAGTGCGTGTAAAAAGGAATCAGACCCCGTACTGCCGCGCGAAGTGTACGTGGCAGGCACCATTAAGAAAGGCGGAAACGACATCGCTGTCTATTGGAAGGATGGCGATGTGCACGAGCTATCGGATGGAAATTTCAATTCAGAGGCAAGGGCCATATGGGTGTCTGGCAACGATGTATATGTGGCCGGATACGAGATCGGCATCAATGTCAAGGCAAAGCTTTGGAAAAACGGCATTGCGCAGAACCTGGCATTGGGAACCACTGGCACCACGCTTAAAGCCATAGCCATAAATGGCAATGATGTGTATGTGGCGGGCTTTAGAGTCGCTAACTCGAATACAGCAGCCACTTATTGGAAAAACGGAGAAATGGTGGAACTCGCTGATGGCACCAACACATCAAGTGCAGAAAGTATTGTGGTTGTAGGCAACGATGTTTATGTGGCCGGTTTTGAAACCATAGGAGGGATTTCGAGGGCGAAATACTGGAAAAATGGCGTTGCCACGGATGTCAGCGATGCATCGAGTAGTGCAAAGGGGTATGCCATGGATATATCAGGATCAGACGTTTACGTGTGCGGGTATCAGTATAGTGGCACAGAGCCTGTAGCCAAGTATTGGAAAAACGGCATTGGAACAGCCCTACCCGGCACAAACGATCAGTACTTATTGGACATTAAGGTAAGTGGCACTGATGTGCACGTTTGCGGCTGGCTATCAGACGGTTCAGGAAGCATAGGAAGGTATTGGAAAAACGGCTCTATGATGGAACTCACCAGTGCAAGTGGCACAACCCTCGCTCGCACCTTGTCCATTTCGGGTGATGATGTTTTTGTAGCCGGATATGTTCTGACCAGCACTAAACGAATAGCCACCTATTGGAAAAATGGCATGGAGGTTACCCTTGCGCTTGATGTCTTCACCGATTCCGATGCCTACGACCTTTTTGTGGTCAATTAGGAAAAGCTGAGATTTTGATTGACGATTGACGATGGACGATTGACGATTTCAGATTTACGATTTGCAGTCTGAGTCTTCTCGCTCCTAACTCCTAACTCCTAACTCCTATCTCCTATCTCCTAACTCCCTCGTTCCACACAGAGAAACAGAGACACAGAGATTTTGATCTGAGATTGACGATTGGCGATTTACGATTGGCGATTTACGATTTGCAGTCTGAGTCTTCTCGCTCCTAACTCCTAACTCCTAGCTCCTCTCTCACCACAATTCACTACCTTCGCAGCGTCTTCAGTTTATGGTGAACTGCTGACAAGCTTGAGGAGCCGCAGAAACCCGTCACAGGTGGAGCGGCTTCTTGTTTTATATGCGGTCTGTTCGGTAGGTTCCGTTGCGGGGAATTGTGCACGTACGTACCTCACTGGCCATGACCGCCAGAACCACGATATTCGTAGCATGAGAATTGGCGTTCTGGCTCTGCTGAGCCTGTTGTTTTCGGGCTGTGCGCTGATGCGCGGGGTCTTTCTCGGCTACCCCGACCATAAGGACATCCATCGGTTCCAAGCCTCGTCCGTGGCGGCAGGCGATAGCTGCTTTCAGTTCGTGCCCGACCGGCATGGCGTGACGACCAACCTCCGGGTGACCGATTGGAGCAGCGGCAGCCCCTACTTCGTAACGCTCGATGCCCTCAACACATCGCGGCCCGTGCGCAGCATGCTCATCATCCGCAACGACACCCTGCTCTATTCGTTCTACGGACAGCACACCACCGATTCCGACCTCAATCCCTCGTATTCGGTGGCCAAATCGTTCACCTCGGCCCTTATCGGCATCGCCATTTCTGAGGGCCGCATTAGCAGCGTGCACGATAAGGTGGTGAACTACATTCCCGAACTGAGTGGCATTCCGCTGGCCAGCGAACTGGAAGTGGAGCATCTGCTCAACATGACCTCGGGCATCAGACTCAAACTGAAGACCGATGCCGAGCTCTATTACGGCAACGATGTGACGCGCGTACTCAAGCACGTTTCGTTTGGCCACAGGCCGGGCACGTATCAGGAATACATCAACCTCAACGTACAGCTGCTGGGCATCATTCTGCACCGCGCCACCGGTATGCAACCATCAGCATACCTCAGCCAAAAGATCTGGAAACCCATAAACATGTGCTCCAATGCCATCTGGACCACCGACAGGCAGGGCGAAGACAAGACCTTCTGCTGTCTGGGAGCCACCGCCCTGGACTACGCCAAGTTCGGGAGGCTCTTTCTGCACAACGGCAATTGGAACGGCCAACAGGTGGTGCCAGCCGAGTGGGTAGAACGGTCGGTGAGCCGCGACACCACCAATGGTAGCAGTTTCGGCTACAACTACAATTGGCACATTGGCGAAAAGGCCTATGGCGACTACATGGCCGATGGCATGTACAAGCAACACATTTACGTGCACCCCGAAAAGAACATCATCATTGTGCTGCTCTGCAATAAGGACAATCCCCTTCGGGCCGAGCGCGTACGCTGGCGCCACGTGTTCAGGCAGGTGGTCGATCAACTTTGAACGGTTTGAGATGTATGATTTGCGATTGACGATTTACGATTGACGATTTGCGATTTACGATTTGAAGCATCCGGTTCCTCTAACCTCTATCCTCTGACCTCGCTCCTAACTCCTAACTCCTAACTCCCTTGTTCCATACAGAGACACAGAGAACACTGAGACTTTGATTGACGATTTGCGATTTGCGATTGACGATTTACGATTTGACGTATCCGGTTCCTCTAACCTCTATCCTCTGACCTCGCTCCTAACTCCTAACTCCTAACTCCTAACTCCTCTCTCTCACCACAAATCACTATTATTAGCCACGATGGACTTCCGAG
>JBFHEW010000048.1:0-9884 GCA_041583955.1 Bacteroidia bacterium
AGCCGCCATGCACCCGGTTGAAGAGCTGCCGGAAACGAAGCCAGTCATCATCGGTTAGGATGCTGATCTCCTCAAAACAAGGGACTTCCTCTTCGAGTGTGTAACCATTGTCCTGAACTTTGAGTGCCGTAAGCTCCTCCTGCAAGGTTTCTACCTCCGACTGTTTGCTCTGTAATGTGTTCAGGAATTCCTGCAATTGCAGCTCGGCCAATCGTAGATCGCTCTCCACGCGTTCCTGCTGTCTTTCTAGTTTCAGCTTATGGCGGTTGAAGAGTAGGAGGCCCACAATAAGCACGAACACCAGCGAAAGAATGATGATGTTTCTGGTGGTTACCGTTCGGAAGGCCTCTGCTTCGAGCCGTTGCGCTTCCTTTTCCAACTCCTCCAGTTCGAGCCGCTGGTCGGCACGGGCAAGCATGGCACGGTCGAAAATGTGTTCCAGACTGTCTTTGACGATCGCCATCGAATCCAGATACACATCCACCAGGTCAACCTTGCCTTCTGTGGCGTAAAGCTTTACAAGTACTGGAAAGAACCTGTTGAGCCGTGCATACCGGTTGCTGGCCGCGTTGGCAAAGGCGTAGGCCTCGGTGGCATATTGCCGAGCCTTTTCGATGTCTCCTTCCATCAGGGCAATATCGGCCAGAAGCGTGGCTGCGTTGGCGGCATTTCCGGGTCGGTAGGTGCGCATCCATTCATAATCTTTCATGATAAGCGGCCGAGCCTCCTTGTACTGTCCTCTCTTGTACAGGTTTTCGCCCAGGTTGCCCCATGCCAGCATCATGCGTGTGGAATCGTTGGCTTCCATGGCCCAGCTGAGGTATCGGTTGTGATAATGATCGGACGAGTCGAGCATACCAAGTTCCGAAAACGCCACTGCCATATGGTTGAGCGCCCCCATGCGGTAGTAATAGAGGTCGTTGGTGGTACCCGTGGCCACGTATTGGCGCAGCTCATCCACCACCTTCTCGTATTCCCTGAACGTAATGTGCAACATGGCAAGCAGGTAGAAATTGATGCGCTTGATGGGGTATTCTGCCGCTGTTTCGTTCTCGAGCAATTTCACCGACCTGTTGAGATGAATGATGCTGAGCTCGTAGTTGCCGTAGGTGTATTGCTCTGCGCCCCACAGGTTCTCTAACCGCGATTCGAGCCAGAGGGCGTCCGCTTTCTGGGCTTTCTGCAAGAGGGCCCTGTACCGTGTGCCGAATTCCGGTTCCAGCCCTGCGCGTTTCCAAGCGTAGTAATGCAGGTCCATCAGTTCCGCTTCAAGCAACAGCTCCTCATCGTGTTGCTCGTTGGCCAGCTGCCTTACCTGCTCGATGAAGGAAAAGACCCTTGCCGAGTCGTTGTGAGGGATGAGTTCGTTGTAGAAGTCGAACAGGGCAACGGTGCGCTCCGTATGGTTCCGGCCCACAAGGGTTCTAGGGTCGGGCGGAGCGAACTGCTCTGTGGTATTTGCGTGGGCCGAAGTGGTCAGGGCGCACAAGAGAAGCAGGACGGACCAGACAGACAATTGCAATTTCACGTGCTAAAAGAACAAAAAAACGCCAGCCAAACAACCTGTTTGAGCGCATCTTCGGTGAATAACAGGGTTTTGTTCGTCCAATGGGCCACCAAGTAGTCGGATAACAGGAAACCGAAGGCGCTGGTCGAACTGGAACGGGATGGTCCGTATGGCAATCCGTGATGCCTCAGGCCATGCGTTCAGCGAGCCTCGAAGAATTCGTCTCCCTCCTGTATCCTTTCCAGAAAACGGATGGATAGAAGGGTACCTTCCACGCTGTCGGGGTGGGCATCAATGGTGGTGCGTTTGTCTGTGAGGCGGTCAATGACCTTGATCCCGGAGGAGATCTCTTCGGAGCGGGCATAGTATTCCTGAAAGACCACATACCGGTACTGACCCCGGTCGAAGTAGAGGTAATCCAGTTCCATCCCTTCGTTCTCCATTCCGCCTCCACGCAGATACCATGAGTAGCGGAACAGGTCCCAGCTGGCCGACAGGTCATCGGGGAATCGGAGTTCAATATTCTCGGCTGTACCGTACCGGTAAACAAGGTAGTCCTCTGTGGAGTCGAGCGCCACAACCAGCAGATGGTTGTCGGTTGTTCTGAGTTTGAAAAGCACCTGTTCGTTGGGCAATTGATATGCCTGAGCCAAGCCCATGAAGGGCATGAGCAGGAGGTAGATGAGGCCGATCACTTTCATTGACATGACAGATGGTCGTTGACCTTGGAAAGGTATGGTTTACATGATGAGGTATAGAACATGTGCCAAGGGAATTGTTCATTTCTTTTATAAGTGGATGGAACGTTTGTGCACATTCCGCTCAGGTCGGAAAAGTACATTTGCGCCATGCAAAAACTCGGTATTCTTCTGAGCCTTTTCCTGTACGTAAGTAGCTACGCGCAGCAACAGGCCACCGTGATGTCTTACAATCTGCTCAATTTCCCTACCGGCAATCTACCGGGTAGGGAAGACACGCTCCGACATATCATCAACCATGTGGCGCCCGACCTCTTCCTCATTCAGGAACTGAAGACCGATAGCGGGTTGCAGCTCATTCTTAACGAGAGCTTTGCCGACCTGCCTGCCAACTATGCCGCCAGCACGTTCGTACCGCAGCAGAGCAATGCTGCCGGGGGGTTCAAGCTGCAGCAGGCCATGGTGTACAATAACGATATGTTCGGGTTGGCGGGCGAGGCGCAGCTGATGACCCAAACACGCGACATCAACCGGTTTCGGTTGTACTACCGTAGTCCGGACCTGAGCCTGGGGGCCGATACGGTTTTCCTGTATGTGTATGTGGCGCATCTGAAAAGCAGTCAAGGAACAGCCAACGTAGCCGAGCGGCTTTCGAATGCACAGGCCTTTACCACCAATCTGGCCTATCTGCCTGCCGATGCCAATGTGATACTGGCGGGCGATTTCAACGTGTACGACAGTGCGGAGCCTGCCTATCAGGAACTGTTGGATAGCACCAACTACATCCGCATGCGCGACCCGATAGACAGCCCTGGAACGTGGTCTTCGGGCAATTTCACGCCCCGTTCCATCCTTACCCAAAGCACGCGTTCGTCCACTATTTTCAGCGATGGCGCAGGAGGAGGGGTTGACGATAGGTTCGATTTTGTGCTCGTATCCGACAATATGCTGCAACCTTGGAACACCATCACCTACGAGCCCGATTCGTACTACGCCATGGGCAACACCGGCACCTGCTACAACCAGAGCATCACGGCCTGTAGCGGTGGGGAGTGGTCTGATGCGCTTCTACGTTCGCTATACTATATGAGCGACCACCTTCCTGTGGTAATGACCCTGAACCTCGGGGTTGGTACGGTGGGTGTGGCCGACCGGCCTGCCACCAGCAACCTGCTGCGCTGGTATGGTGGGCAGTTGGAATTGGTTTGGAATTATGAGGAGGAAGTGCAGGTAACCGTTGCCGATCTTCTGGGCAGAAGCCGCTATGCTGCCATGCACGGGGTGGTTTCGGGCAAGAACACCATCCACATTCCGGAGTTGGAGCAGATGGAAGGGCTGCTATTGATACAGGTGGTGTCTGCCACCCAAAGGCAGGTGCTGAAGGTGGTGCGTTAAAGTTTGCCGTCCGCGTCCGTTTGGCGCAGACGCTCTTGGGAAGCCACCGTAACACCGGTAGGGATACATTTACGCAGGGTCTGTTCCGGCCTTCTTGAGGATGTCTTTCAACTCCTGTTCTATCGGAAACGGTTTCAAGGGTGGAACGTTGGCGCCTCCCGGATTGCCCACAGGGATCTTGCCTACGAACGATTTCACTCCTCCGAACACCAATCGGGGGATCTGCCCAATGACCTCTCTGCCATTCTTGGTTCTGATCCCGAAGAGAAGCATCTCCCAATGCACCGCAGTGTGGGCATACGGGTATTGCTGCCCGATGATGTGGGCCCGTTCCAGATGGTTCCAAGCGATGTTCAGATTCCCCGTTGCGTACTGCGCTCGGTAGTGCTCCAATTCGGTATCGTAGTACGGTTTCAGGCTTTTAGGGATGGACGTGTACAACCTCATGAAAACTTCGTTTTAAGTGCAACACGGTATGATCGCATTGCCCGCTGAGTATGGGTTCGGGGCAAAGATAGTGGGTTGTATCGGTACGGTCTGATGTGGTAGGAATACGGTGAAAGGAAGTATGGACCGAGCTGCTTCTGTGTGGATGCAGCAGCTCCTGCTTTCCGGGTTTTTGAGCAGACATCTCACCTAATCCGTGTTCAAAATGGAGATTGTAACGGAATTGTAACGGTGTTTTTGGCTACAATTGTTCTGGTTGCATGCATTTTTGAGCGTAT
This sequence comes from Bacteroidia bacterium, assembly GCA_041583955.1. Classification (GTDB taxonomy): domain Bacteria; phylum Bacteroidota; class Bacteroidia; order UBA10329; family UBA10329; genus UBA10329. The sequence continues at coordinate 4,326 of JBFHEW010000048.1, forward strand.
GGGTACGTATTCGCATTCCGACCACTTTCCGACAGCCAAGCTTGCCTTGGTAGCAGAATACGGACCTTTCTACAGAACGAACAGAACTTCTCCTTTATCCATGAATCATTTAAAAACCAACCCTATGAAACAGCTTTTCACATTCTGTCTTTCCGTCTCCTTGCTGATGGCGGCAACAACGGCTCAGGCCCTGGATTTCGTGGTTTCCGGTGCAGGCAATACATCCGTCAACGGTACGTACGTGGAGAACGGATCGTACAATGGGAAACCCAAGTACGAACACGAGACTGAAAATTTCGTGCTGGTATGGGACTGCAACATGGCGTGTTCCGGATGGCATATTTTCATTGACTATGGAGGTTTCTACGGAAGTCCACAGTACTACTCGCCCGATGCGGGTGATACTCCACCTTCAACAGGTTGGGTTGTGGGGTTCACTTCGTCACCGGCACCGAGTGTACAGCCAGCCTCACAGCTTATTTCTTACGGAGGGTCGTTATTTCTGGAATCGTCAGACAACGATGGTTCGATAATAGGAAGCGGCATCACCATTACACACAATGGCTTTGGAGGTAACACCTTTGCAGGTGTCAATGGCGAAGACTTTGCGGCCACCGGCAAGGCCATATTCTCCAACGTACCTGCCGGTCTGACCCCGAACATGGTGCGAGTATCGGCCACCGAGCTTACCTTCTCCTTGCAGGGAAATGCCACCTCACATTTGACCACAGACGATGTGGTGAATCTCGCGGTTCAATTTCAGGATGCTGCCTTTACTTCCGGTAATGCGGTGGCTGTAGTGAATTACATGAAGGTGGATTTTCAAGTTGAGTTCATTACCAAGTTGACAGTTGCCAGCAGCGGTGCAGATCACACCACCATTGCGGCTGCGGTTGCGGCTGCAGATCACTTCGATGAGATACTGATAAGCGGAGAAACATTCACCGAGTCGAACATCAGTTTCACGAAATCGTTGACGTTCAGAGGTTCGGGTGCGGATGTCACCATCATTCAGGCCGCGGCCACACCGAATTCGGGAGGCGGCAAGGTCTTCAACCTGGTTAACGGCAGTGGCATCGTATCGTTGAAATTCTTTGACCTGACCATTCAGAATGGCGACCATACGTCAAGTTCCGGCATCCATATATCGAGCAATACGTTGGAAACGTTTGAGATGCACCGCTGTGCCGTCAGGAACTGCAGTGCGGCATACGGGTCTTCCGGAGCCTATGCATCCGGTCTGAATGCTTCGGCCTACGCAGGAGAGCCCACCTGGCTTCTCAAAGACTGTGAGTTCTCTGGGAACTCGAGTGTTACGGATGGTGTGCAGGCCAGAGGGGGAGCTATCTCGCTGAACGGTTCGGAAAACACGCTCATCGTTGAGAACTGCACCTTCTCCAATAACTCGGTTGATGGCGGTAGTGCCAACCCGATCGAAGGCGGAGGAGCGATCTATGTTGAAAACAGCACGCTCAGCGTCCGCAATTCCACCTTCACCAACAACACATCGAGCAACAGGGGCGGGGCCATCTTCGTGCAAAGTTCCGACTGCGATCTTGAAAATGTGATCGCTTACAGCAACACGGCCGCAGTAGGAACCGATCTGTTCCGGTCCAATTTCAGTACAGTGAATGCGATCAACTGCATCATTGGCAGTACCGATCCGGAAGGGGGCGATGGCGAACCGGGCATCAATGGAACCGATACCAATGTTTCTTCGGCCGATCCGCTCCTGCAAGGTCTGGCCGATAACGGTGGCACAACGCAGACCCATGCCCTCGGTGCCGGTAGCCCTGCCATAGATGCTGGTACATCGGCCACCAGCTACGATCAGCGCGGACTGTACAGGAAAGGCACCCGCGACATCGGGGCCTATGAATACGAAGGCATCACCAATCTGTGGAACGGAGATGTGAGCACAGGTTGGAACACCGATAGCAACTGGACCGATGGCAGTGCCCCTACCGCAACCGATGATATTGTAATTGCGGCAGGTACTTTTCAGCCCGTGATCGTTGGTACGCCCGGGGCGCCAACCGTTTGTGCCGATCTGGAAATCGAACTCGGAGCCACGCTGATCATTGCAGCAGGAAAGGCCATGACCGTTACTGGAAGCCTGGTGAACAACGGTACCATTCTCATAGAGGCCGATGCCTCGGGTATCGGTTCGTTGATCACCGAAGGCAGTGTTTCGGGCGCTGGCGTTTTCGGCATGCAGCAATACCTCACCGGCTCCGGAGGCGCCACGCCCAACGGTGTGTTCTACTATGTGGGCTCTCCTGTGGCGGGTGCCACCGCGGCCAACTACGGTGTGGCCAGCGGCAACAAGCTCTGGAGCGCTGACGAAAGCGCGCAAACGTACCCTCAGGTGACCGATGGTGCCACGGTACTGAACGCCAACCAAGGATATGTGGTGCGCATGGGCAGCACCGGTGCCATCACCCTCACAGGTACTGCCTTCCATAGCGGCAATCAGAGTGCTGCGGGGCTTACCCGCACCGGAACCGTAGCCGCCAACAGAGGTTACAACCTGGTGAGCAATCCTTACCCGAGCACCGTGAGCTGGGACGATGCCACCCGGTCCAATCTCGAACCGACCCTCTGGTACCGCACCCATCAGGGCAGTGCCATGCTTTACGACACGTACAATGCCACCGCCATGGTAGGAACCAACAACAACGGCAGTGGGGCGGTAACGGGCAATATTGCACCGACACAGGCATTCTGGGTGCGTGTGGATGCAGACGGCACTACCGGACAGCTCGACTTTTCGAACGCCATGCGCAGCCATGGTAGCTTGGCGGGTATCTACCGCCTGGCCTCGGAAGAAGGCGTGCTCCGCATGAACCTGAGCAACGGGGTGCATTCGGATGAGACCATCCTCTTGTTCGATATGAACGCCATGGACCACTACGATGCGTTCGACTCGCAGAAATTCTGGGCAAGCAACGCCATTCCGCAGCTCTACACAGCCTTGGCACCCGACACCCTGGTGATCAATGGCATGCAGAGCACCGCCACCAACCCGGTGGTCGACCTCGGTATGAAGCTGCCTTCTGCCGGAACATACACGCTCCATGCCACCGACATCACCCTACCGAACGAGAGCGTATTCTTGGAAGACCGCGAACTGAACGTGTTCCAAGACCTGAACTCCGACCCGGTATATTCCTTCACGGCATTGGCCGGAGGCAATCTGCCAACACGTTTTGCCATCCATTTCGGGATGAGCGTTACCGATGTGGCAGAACAGGAGGGAGCAGGTTCGAGGGTGTTCACCACCAACGGCAACCAACTGAACGTGGCGCTTACCGATATGGCCGCCACGGGTCGGGTGCAAGTGATGGATGTGGCCGGAAAGATGGTGGATGCCTTTGCCCTTACAGGCCCATCCGCTATATTTGAGCTGAACGCAACTGCAGGAATCTACTTTGTGAGAGTGGAATCGAACGGAAAAATGGATACTCATAAGGTTATCCTTCAATAATTTCAATAAAACAAACCCAATAGGATGAAAAGAGCATATAAGAAGCCGGAAGTGAAGAGCGTGAAGATCGATAACGAGATCTCGATGGTGATGATGTCGGCATTCGGTCCGGGAGGTGACCCCGAAGCATCCGTGGTGAGAAAACTGAACCCACTCCGCTGGTGGAAATAGGTCCTTTAGGCCTCATGCGGTAGCGTGCAAGCACCGTACATGGTAGTTGCCTAGCGCAGCAGGTAATGGTAACCGAGCTGCAGGCCCGCACTGTAGAGATGGCCCGTAACGGGCGTGTCGATGATCTGAAGCGCACCGAAACGGAACACAGGTTCGGCACGGAGGGCCATGTTGGGGGTGAGGGCGTATTCCACCCCTACCGATACCATGGGCGATAGACTGAAGATCCTGAAATCCTCGCTGGCGGGTTCCGTTTCGCGTTGGCGCGTACCATCGCTCATGTAAAGCACCATGGTGCCCGTGGCTGCGGTGAGGAACTCGGCCGTGGCGCCAATTCCTGCCACGAATTTCCATCGCTGGGCGCCCACCCTGAAGTTGACCTTGAGCGGAATGCCCACATAATGGAAGTTGTCGATGATGCGGACGTGGGTAGGGGTGTTGCCCTCGGGCGATGTCTGATATTGGAACCCATAGCGCGGATCGATCATGGTGCCGAACGTCAGCGCGCGTTTCTTGGATAGGAATCCTTTGTTGCTGTACACCACCCCGGTTTCGAGACCTAGCCACGGCAAGAAACGGTAGCCCACGCTGAGGCCGGCCGTTACGCCCGGTTTGGGTGCTTCCCGTTCGTTCCTATTGTCAATGATCATGTCGGTGAATTGGTCGCCATTGTTGTTCCGAAGCAGCCTATGGGCCATATCTGGCGAAACATGCACGCCCAGTTCCAAGCGGTGAAAGCTGCCCATATCGGCACCTGGCTGCGGGCTTTGCGCCCACGCCTGCACCGATTGCATTACCAAGGCCGCGTAGAGCAGAAAGGAGGATGTGTTCATGGTAGGGGTTTTGGGTGAGGGTCAGTTTTTTTGACGCATGAAGTCGAATGCTCCCTTACGGAGGTTGACCCCGTACTCGAGGTAGGCTTTCAAACAGGCCAGGAAGTTGGCCCAACCGCCCGCATTCTCCAGCGCCCATTTCAGGTTGTCGTCAGAGAGTTCCTTCCCGTTCTCGTTCACCCTTACGATGGTGCTGTCATCGGGCAGGGCTTCCAAAGTGATGGTGACAACCGTATCCGGGTCCCACACGAAGCAAACGGAACGGTCGGTTTCCACTTGCATTTCCGTGATGGGGAACGTCTCTTCAAACTCAGGGAATTTCCAAGTGAGCTGTTTTCCTGTTTCCATGCGGCCACTGCTTTCCGAAATGAAGTAGTTGGTCATGTGTGCGGGATCCACAATGGCCTCATACACGCGGGCCGCGGGCCTTTGTATCTGCAAGCTTGCGTTAGACTGTAGTATCATATCAACATCATCTGGTTACTGAATATCCTGTTGGCAGCTATCTGCAACGGTGTGTTACTGATTCGCAACGATGAAAATAGTGATTTGCCCGTTTGCTAGCATGGAGGCATGTGGCGGACACGTGCGTCCCTTTTCGGACCAGACCGTCCCATTTTGGGAATCGTTCATCCCACCACGGGACGTTTCTGTGTTTTTCTATCGGTTGTGGCACGCAAGACGGGGAGGTGATAAACGTTCGTAAAATGCTGTTTTCCAGTTGGTTGTGTGGGAATGACGGCAGCATTCCCGTGTTTGTGGCACCGGTCTTGCAACTACAGTAAGCAAGAACACAGACCTAAAACACACACGATATGAAAACCCTGACCACTATCATCCTCGCTCTTACCATTGCTACCGCATTTGCAGGAGAGAAGAAAGAAAACGCTGAGACCACAGGAATGGAAGTGACCGTTACCGCTGACATGAACGAGAAGTATTTCGAGATCAACAAGTGGGGTTACGCTCAGTACACCTACTGGATGGTAACCGACAAGCGCGACAGCAAGTTCGGACCGAAGCCTATCTCAGACCGCACGCTTTACCTGGAAACATCCAAAGCGGGTA
>JBFHEW010000049.1:0-9850 GCA_041583955.1 Bacteroidia bacterium
CGGACGTCTCTTCGGATAACTTCAAGTTTTACCGTGGCGATGACCTCGATGCGCAGGCTGCTTCTGTGCTGGAGCGTTACAAGCCTTATAACGGCTTGGAGGGGAACTCTCCAACGGCCAACCAATCAGGGACATCGTTTCAGGCTTCTTCTTCCACATTGCCTGATGTGGAGGACATCAACCGCGACAACACGGTAAGCCAGACCGAGAATTACTTCCAGTATAAAGTGAGTATGCGAAAGGAAGACCTCGTGGTTGGTCGTAACTACATCACCAATGAGGTGGTGGGGCGCGGAACCTTGGCCAACGGGCAAACGATCGATGTGAAATGGTATCAGTTCAAGATACCTGTACGGAGCCCTGACCGTGTGGTGGGTAACATCCAGGATTTCCGCTCCATCCGATTCATGAGAATGTATTTCAAAGGATTCGAGGATTCCATTGTGACCCGTTTTGCCCGTTTGGAGTTAGTAAGAGGAGAGTGGAGACGCTATCTTTTCTCGTTGGAAGAACCGGGTGAGTACATTCCGGGAGACCCTTCAGATGATGCTCCGTTCGACATCTCGGTAGTGAACATTGAAGAGAACAGCGAGAAAGAGCCGGTGAACTACATCCTCCCTCCGGGAATCGACCGCCAGCAAACGCCTTCTGGCAATACCACACTGCGGCAGCTGAACGAACAGGCGCTGCTACTCAAGACCTGCGATCTGGCGGACGGGGATGCACGGGCCGCATTCAAGAACACGCAGTTTGACATCCGCTCGTACAAGAAGCTGAAGATGTTCATTCACGCAGAAGCCATTGGAGAAGAATTGCTCAATGATGACGATGTGACCGTTTTCCTCCGTTTAGGAACCGATTTCGACAACAACTACTACGAATACGAAGTGCCACTGATCGTTACTCCCAACGGGAATTACAATGGCGACATTGCAGATGACCGGTATGCGGTATGGCCGATACTTAACGATATAGATCTGGAGTTTGCCGAACTCACCAGAACCAAGACACAACGGAACAGAGACCTTATTTCCGACCCATCTGTTTCCATTACCAAGCGGTACGAAATGGACCATGGTCCGAGAAACAAGATCGTCATTAAGGGTAACCCTAACCTTGCCAACATCAAATCGATGATGATCGGTATCCGGAACCCGAAGAAGAAAGGGCCGCACGACACGGACGATGGACTTTCGAAATGCGTGGAGGTATGGGTGAACGAGCTGCGATTGACCGACTTTGACAACAAGGGTGGTTGGGCAACCACTGGACAGGTGAGTATTAAATTGGCCGATTTCGCCACATTGAACGGAGCAGCCGATTACACCAAATTCGGTTTCGGTGCATTCGATAGTAAGCCGAGTGAGAGATTCCGTGAAAGCGTTGCCAACTACGACCTTTCGGCACAGATAAAATTGGACAAGTTCTTTCCTGCCAAGTGGAATATCAACGTTCCGATGTACCTCAGCTACGGAGAAACCTTCGGTCGACCGGAGTTCAACCCACTCGATCCGGACATTACGATGGCCGCCACCCTCACCAGTTTGAACGAAACTTCCTCAAACCCCGACTCGGCCAGAAAAGCGTTGATACAGCAGACCGAACGCTACAACAAACGTAGAAGCATGAACTTCACCGATGTGAAGATCGGGTTCAAAAGCAAGAAACCGATGCCGTGGGATCCTGCCAACTTCGGTTTCAACTATGCATATAACCAGGATTATATGCGCGATATCAACACCGAGTACCGCGAAACGCGGACCTACCGTGGTGGTATGAATTACAACTACAATCCTACCGGGAAGAACGTACGACCGTTTGCCAAACTCAAACTGGTGAACGCCATGGTTGATGACACCAAGGAAAAGCAGGACGAACGGGTGAAGGAACAGAAGGCCGTGGTGGACAGTTTGAGGCGCGCCAAAGTGAAAGGCGAGACACTGAAGGAGGCCGAAGACCAACTGGCACTTTATACCCAACGAAGAGACAATTACAAGAAGTGGTCGAGAAAGATGCTGCAATCGGAATGGTGGCGACCCATCAAGGACTTCAACTTCAATTACGTGCCCAGCGGACTTGGTTTCAGAACAGATATGGACCGTAGGTACACCGAGCAGCAACTTCGGAACACCACCGAGTATGCGAACCTCAAGATCGATTCCACCTTCCAGAAATCTTTTCTATGGAACAGGAATTATGTATTCAAATACGACCTCACCAAAGCCATCAAGATCCAGTTCAATGCATTTAACTTCGGTAGGGTGGACGAACCGGAAGGGCCTGTTGACAGGAAGTTCGAGAATTGGGAGCACATGCGCGACTCCATCTGGTCGAACATCTGGAACGGAGGTCGAACCACGCAGTACAACCACAACACAACCGTCAACTGGACCTTGCCGATCAACAAATTCCCTATCCTGAGTTGGATCACATCTACGGCCTCTTATACCGGAAACTACACCTGGACCGCAGCCCCACTGGAGCGACAGGATGATGGTTCCTTTGCGCAATCTTCATTCGGGAACACGGTTCAGAACTCGCAGAATTGGCAGATCAATGCCAATGCCAACCTCACGCAACTCTACAATAAGGTTCCGTTCCTCAAAAAGATCAATCAGAATCAGAGAAGGACCATAAGCGCCAGAAATGCCGCGGCTAAAGGAAGGACGAATGCAAGTAAGGGAGGCAAAGGAAAAGGAGAGCCGACCGATAGCGTTCCCGAGGAGAAGAATAAGATCAATTTCGGAAAGATCCTTGGCGAAGGTATCGGGTCGTTCCTGATGATGGTGAAATCTGTGAATGTGACCTATTCTGAGAACAATGGAACCCTGTTGCCGGGTTACAGACCCCAGACCGATTATATGGGATTGGACGATGGAATGGCCAACATGAGTGGATTCGTACCGTTCATTTTCGGATGGCAAAGCAACGCCTTTGATGATGTCAACACGGGATACGACATACGTGCAGAGGCCATCAAAGGACGGTGGATCACGGACGATACGCTTCAGAGCAGCCCGCTGGTGCAATCGCAATCGAGCTCGCTCAATTTACGGGCAACCGTTGAACCGTTCAAAGGCTTCCGCATCGACCTTACTGCTACCCGAACGTATACCGAGAGCGTGAACGAGTTTTTCCGATGGGACGAGGAATTGCAGCGCCCCGTTAGCTTCAATCCGGTCACCACCGGTAACTTCAGCATGTCGTACATCACGGTCAATACGGCATTCATCAGGTCGAGGGAAGACAACTCATCTCCTGTGTTCGATCAATTCAAAGAGAACCGTAAGGTCATTTCGCAGCGGTTGGCAACCAACTATCCGGGATTCCTACTCAGCGATCCCGAAGGGTATGCTGAAGGTTATGGCCGAACGCAGCAGGATGTACTCATTCCGGCCTTCCTTTCGGCCTACGGGGTCTACTCACCGGATAAGATCAACAATAGCATTTTTCCGCGTATCCCGTTGCCTAACTGGCGTGTGAATTACGATGGGTTGGGCAAGATTCCTTTCGTGAAAAAATTTGCACGCAACGTTACGCTTGGCCATGCCTATCGATCCACGTACAGCGTCAGCAGTTTCACCACCAACCTTGGATTTGAGGCTGTTCCGACATCCAATGGCGAGAACCTGTTCCCGAACACACGGGACAGTTCAGGAAACTTCATTCCTGAATTCCAAATAGGAACCATCACCATCAGCGAGCAGTTCAGCCCACTTGTCAGTTTGGATTTCAACTTCAAGAATTCGCTCACCGCCAAGTTTGAGGTGAAGACAAGCAGAACACTTTCTCTCAATTTCTCAAACACACAGCTTACGGAAGTAACCAGTGAGGAGTACATCGTTGGAGCGGGCTATACCTTCAAGAATGTTCCGTTCCCGATCAAGATCGGTAAGAGCACCAAACGCATCAAGTCAGATCTTAATTTCCGTGTTGACTTCTCCATTCGGGACAACCGCACCATGATCCGGAAGATGGAGGAAGATCTCAATCAGGCAACCTCTGGTCAGAAACTTATCAGCATCAAGGTCAATGCAGATTACGTCATCAACCAGCGCTTCAACATCCGTCTGTTCTATGATGCGGCCATCAACAAGCCGGTTGTCTCATCTTCGTTCCCAACCGAGAATCACTCTGCCGGACTTAGTTTAAGATTTACACTTGCTGAATGATAGACAATTTGCCGAAAAACATACTTTTGGCCGAACTTTTAATCCAAAGCACCTGAAATGAGCGTACCAGCAAACCTTAAGTACACCAAAGAACACGAATGGGTAAAGATCGATGGGGACATCGCCACGGTCGGCATCACCGATTTTGCTCAGGGCGAGCTAGGAGATATCGTTTACGTTGAAATTGAAACAGAAGGCGAAACACTGAACGCGGAAGAGGTTTTCGGAACCGTAGAGGCCGTTAAGACCGTGTCAGACCTGTTCATGCCATTGAGTGGAGAGGTTCTTGAGTTCAATTCCGGATTGGAGTCGGATCCTGAAGCAGTGAACCGCGATCCGTACGGAGAAGGATGGATGATCAAGATCAAGGTTTCAGATCCATCAGAGGTGGATGGGTTGCTTTCTGCAGATGCTTACTCGGAATTGATCGGAGCCTGATCGTTGCCGAAATTCAAGCATGTCATATTGGTATTGGCCGTCCTCTGGACGGCCTTTATCGTTTATGGACTTGTCTCTACTCCGAGCGGAGTTCCCAGGTTCGAATGGCTTCTGCTGCCGGGTGTGGATAAGCTGATCCACCTTATCCTGTTCGGAGTGGAAGCAGTGCTTTTGGGCGTTTATGCGAGCCATGGGCTGGGCAAGCAGTTGTGGATTCCGATCCTCGTTTGGTGTTTCATGCTCGGTGCAGGGCTCGAAATCATACAACATTATTGGGTGGACGGACGTTCCGGAGATGTATTGGATCTGCTCGCAGACGTGCTTGGAGCAGGCCTTGGGCTGGTTGTGAATCAGCTTTTTCTGAAGAAATGAAACGCAATTATGGAATCGTATTGCAAAAAGCATCCAAAGGATTGAAAACCGATTGTTGAGATTGACTCAATAATTTTAAATTTACCGACCCATAAAAAACAAGCTATGGAGATTAAGAAGAATCCTGAAGTCGACCTGGAGAAGAAGCGCTCGCTGTTTCTTGTTGCAGGTTACGTTGTGGCCTTGGCCGTTGTGCTGACCGCATTTGAGTGGAAGACGTACGATCGGTCTGCCGCAGATCTCGGACAGCTCGTGTTGGACGATCTGGAAGAAGAGATCATTCCGATCACGGAAATGAATAACCCGCCACCGCCACCGCCACCACCGCCACCGCCTGCTCCGGAGATCAAGATCGTAGAAGATGACGTGGAGATCGAAGAGGAAGTGGAGATCATGGACGTGGAGGCCGATCAGGAAATGATCATTGAAGAGGTTGTTCCTGTAGAGGAAGAATCGAACGAGCCTGACTTCTTCACCATTGTTGAAGATATGCCATCATTCCCTGGAGGAGACGCTGCGCTGCTGAAGTATATTGCCGAGCACGTGGAGTACCCACCTATCGCAAAGGAGAATGGTATTACCGGTGTGGTTTACGTCAGCTATATCGTTGATAAGGATGGTAGCATAAAAGATGTGAAAGTTGTTCGTGGAGCCGACCCGTTCCTAGACAAGGAGGCCGCCCGAGTTGTGAAGACACTCAAAGGCTACAAGCCTGGTAAGCAACGAGGAAAGCCGGTACCGGTGCAGTTCACCATTCCTATCCGGTTCGTATTGAACTAAAAGACAGATCACGTATTTGGAAACCCCGCTGACCAACGTCAGCGGGGTTTTTTTTATGCAATATGCCAGCAGGCTCATCGTTCAATACCAAATACAACACCCATGATGCTACGCTACGTAACCGTAAATCCTGCTGAAAATGAAAATTCCGAAAGCATCATTGGAAAGAACGAGACCGTTGCTATTCTTGGTCGGACTCGTATTCGCACTGTCTATCACTCTCGTTTCGTTTGAGTGGCGAACACCCTACCATAATCCCGTTACAGAAGGTTCGCGACCGGATGTTCCTGAATCGCCACAGGGCTATTCCATCATATTACCCGAACCTGAAAGGAAAGTCGAGAAACCAGCTCTTCCAAAGACCGATAGCCCATCTCTGCAGCTAACAATCACCGATGACAATGACGTGGAGGAGACTACAGACCCGATGATGACGTTTGAGGTGTTGGATGACCTGAACGGAATCGATCTTGAACCGACAGAAGGTGACGTGGATGACCTGCAGCCTTACGATTGGGTTCCCAAGATGCCCGAATACTGTTCGGGAGCTGCCGAAATGATGAATGTTCTTGCGAAAAATCTTAACTACCCACAGATTCCGTTGGAGAACGGCATCAGTGGAGTGGTCGTGGTGCAATTCACCGTTACGGATAGAGGCGAGCTTCAGGATGCGAAAGTGATACGCCCTGTCGACCCTTGGCTGGATGCCGAAGCACTGCGCGTGGTTAAACTCCTCAATTGCTTCGAGCCAGGGCAACAAGGCGGTAGAAACGTAGATGTTTTCTTGAAACTGCCCATCCGATTCGTCATTGAATGAATCTCCGTTGCCCGTCCGTGTGAAGTGATAACTTTGTCCCAAGCCATCTGCCATGCGCTTGGGACTCTTTTTAACATTCGCCATATTACTCCTAGCGGTTGTTCCGAGCGTTGCTCAGGAGCAATATACCTACCAATTCAACCATGGCAACTATGCGGAGTTTGAAGGGTTTCTGCATGTAAAAGGCTCGGAGTTCCATTCGGGAATGAAACCGTACCGCATCAAGCAGCTGAACGAATCCTTTGCATTTGACTCCCTGCGCACCATCAATTTTCACAAGAGCAAGTTTTCCCGGACCCTTGTTGGGCGGAAACTGTTCCGGCAAAGCCTTCTCCGGGTCGATTCGGCCAAATATCAGTTCTTCGTAGACCCCGTTTTAAACCTCGAGTTAGGAATGGATGTGGTCAGTAAGGAGCGATTGACCGTGAACACCAAAGGCATCACATTCCGAGGAAGCATCGGCAAGAAGGTTTCCTTCATCACTTCATTCTGGGAGAATCAGGCCACCTATCTGCCATACATGAATACCTGGATCGATCAGTATCAGGTGGTGCCGGGCGAAGGACGCATCAAGAACTTTGATTTTGACAATGCGATGTATCGCTTTTTGGGCGTCAAAGTGAAGGGCTACGACTTCTCGATCGCATCTGGGCACGTTTCATACTCTCCGGTAAAGGCCTTGAATTTCCAATTGGGCCACGATAAACTGTTTGTAGGCGAAGGCTATCGCTCCATGCTACTCTCCGATGTGGGCTACAACTATCCTTACTTTAAGGTGAGCACCAATGTTTGGAAGATCCAATACGATTTCATCTTCACGCAGCTACAGGACACACGTGTGCCTACCATCTTCGAGGCAGGATTCAAGAAGAAATGGGCAACATTCCACTATTTGAGTGTTATGCTCGGAAAAAGGGTGCAGGTCGGACTGTTTGAGGGCGTCATTTTCAAAAGTGATAGTACCGGTAACGATGGATTCAACTGGAATTACTTCAACCCTATTACGCTGTTCCGTTCGGTACAATACGCTTATGATGGTTCTGGCAATAACGCAGTGGCCGGTCTCAATGTCAAATACGTTCCTTTTGATGGGGCGGCATTCTACGGTCAATTGGCCATTGATGAGCTTGATTTCACCAGAATGTCACAGAGCGGATTTATCGGACAACGCCTAGGTTGGCAGTTGGGTTTCAAGGTGTTCGATCCGTTTGGTCTGAAGAAGCTCTATGCCAGGATCGAGTACAATGCGGCAAGACCGTATACTTATTCACACGAATCGTCACTTCAGAGTTACTCGCATTTCAACCAACCGTTGGCGCATCCGCTCGGAGCAAACTTCCACGAGGTGGTTGGGGAACTCGGTTATCGTTGGCGCGACCTGCGTTTCAGCTACCGCATCAGTTTTGCCAGGATCGGGAGAGATTCTGTAGGCGTCAACTACGGTAATGACGTGTATTTACCCGACACGGATACCTACCTCGGACCCGATTCATACGGGAACACCATTGGGCAAGGAGTAAGAACATCGCTTACGTATCAGACTGTTGAACTGGCCTACGTGGTAAACAGGGCTTCCAATCTTCACATTCTGTTAGGACTTCGACACCGCGTTTCCAAGAACGAGGTCGCCACAGAAAAGAATGCCTACGTCTACTTCGGTATACGCACCATTCTCAGAAATCTGTATCATGATTTTTAAGACCCGTGCCATATATGTGTTGTCGCTTCTGATGGCGATGCAAGCGGTGGCTTTCGGGCAGAACGTGATCACGCAGCATTCGCCTTTGTTGGAAACATTTCTTCAGGAAGATGCCATGCGAAGCGGCAGACCTGATGTGCATTCGGGCATACGGCCATCCATTCTTCCTCAACTGGATGTCGATAAGCGCGAAGAGGTGTTGCAATCGTTCGTATTCCGCGATAGTTCGAGGCTCCATAACTTCTCTAACGGGCATTTCATCCAGTACACCAAAAAGTGGTTCGGAATCAATGTCAACCCCATTGTTCATAGCGTGGCGCGCTACGGTACGGCATCCGGTTTCAGCACCGAACAGGTTGGAGGTGTTCGTGGTGATATGTTCTTAGGCAGGAACTTCGTAGGGCATTTCTCCATCAGGGGCGGTGCCTTCAAGCCTGTACAGCACATGGCCGATTTCATGGCCGAGAACAATGTTGATCCGGGGCAAGGAGGGTTTCAGCCACAAGGCCCGTTGAATACATTTTTCGACCCGAGTGGTTATGTTTCCTATTCACCTTCCAAGCATTTCAATGTGCAGGCTGGGTACGATAAGCTTTTCATGGGTAATGGCTACCGCTCGTTGTTCCTTTCAGACAATGCCAATCAGTATGCATTTCTGAAGTTGGATACACGGGTATGGCGCCTACGATACGTGAACATTTGGGCCAATTTCAAGGATATCCGGCCAGGGGCGTACAGAAATAAGTTGGGGACCTTCCATTACCTTTCGTTGAACATCGCCAAAAGGTTCAATATCGGGTTGTTTGAAAGCATCATTTGGCAAGGGGCCGATTCCACAGGTGTCCGTGGGTTTGAGATGAATTACATCAACCCGATCATCTTCTACCGTCCGGTAGAATTCTCGGTGAATTCGCCCGATAATGCGGTTCTTGGTTTCGATTTCCGTTACCGCATTGGCAAGAACAACCATCTCTACGGACAGTTGGTGCTTGATGAATTCCTGTCAAGCGAAGCTTTCAAGGGGCTCACCGCTGGAAACGACACCACGGTACAGACAGGGTTCTGGGGCAATAAGCAGGGTTTTCAGGTAGGTATCAAAGGCTGGAATCTATTCTGGATAAAGAACCTGTATTACCAGTTCGAGTTCAATTGGGTACGACCGTTCACCTATACACACGTAACGGTAGAACAGAACTATGGGCATTACAACCAACCGTTGGCCCATCCGCGCGGTGCCAACTTCATGGAGTCTATGAACATATTGCGTTACCGCAAAGACAATTGGCTCCTCGAGGCGAAATTCATCTATGCCAATTACGGATTGGATACCAATGCGGTCAGCTATGGCGGCAACATTTACCAGTCTTATCTTCAACGACAAGGAGAGTACGGGCACCGAATGATACAAGGGTTGGATACAAAGCTTTTCTCCTGGCAGTTCAAAGCAGAGTACATCCTGAATGCTGCTTGGGACCTGAGGCTCACAGGTGGTTTTACAAGCCGGGTTGAACAATCGGCCATGCACAGAAGAGAGGAACTTTACTTCTTCTTCGGAATCTCGTCAGACATCAC
>JBFHEW010000050.1:0-9802 GCA_041583955.1 Bacteroidia bacterium
AGGGCTTTTGAAACTGAGTTCTTGGATTATCTGGATGCGAAACACCGTGACGTTCTGGATTCTCTGAAAGCAGGTCAGCTAACAGATGAAGCAACAGCAACACTTGAAAAAGTAGCAGCCGACCTAGCTGGTAAATATTGATCAACAAATTGCCTAATCAGCTAATACACGAATAAATGGCTGGACTGAAAGAAGTACGCGAAAGGATCACCTCGATCTCATCTACCAAGCAGATAACCTCTGCCATGAAGATGGTGTCGGCTGCAAAACTGCGAAGAGCGCAAGATGCGATCACCCGTATGCGTCCGTACGCCAGCAAACTGCAGGAGATACTTGCCAACTTGAGCGCAAGTCTCGATGCATCTGAGGGAGGAGCTTTTTCAACAGAACGTCCAATAGAGAAGGTACTCATCGTGGCGATCTCCTCTAACCGTGGATTGTGTGGAGGATTCAACTCGAATGTGAACAAGCAGGTGATGAACCTTGCCAATGGCGTTTATGCTGGCAAAGAAGTCTCTGTTCTTTCCATCGGAAAGAAATCAGGAGAATTCCTTAAGCGCAGAAACTACAACGTGATCGGGCGTAACGATGGCGTTTTCGATGACCTGACATTCGATACCATTGCTCCGATTGCACAGGATATCATGGATGCCTTTCTGAATGGCAACTACGACCGTGTTGACGTGGTTTACAATCAGTTCAAGAATGCCGCTACTCAGGTCTGTGTGGCCGAGCAGTTCCTACCTGTAGCACCACCGGAAGCCACTGAGAACACATCGTCTACCGATTACATCTTTGAACCGGTGAAGGCAGAGATCGTTGCCGATCTTATTCCACGCTCGTTGAAGACACAGTTGTATGCAGCTACGCTTGATAGCCATGCTTCGGAGCACGGTGCACGTATGACTGCCATGCACAAGGCAACAGACAACGCTTCAGACATCCTGAAAGCATTGAAACTGTCTTACAACAAGGCAAGACAGGCCGCCATTACCAACGAGATCCTGGAGATCGTTGGTGGAGCAGCAGCGCTGGAAGACGGATAGTTGAATTCCCATTAAGACAATGAAAAACGCCCATCTGACTGAGTCGGATGGGCGTTTCTTTTTTAGCCTGTCGTGGTTGGAGTTTTAACCATACGGTTAGGATAAGGTGAACGGTCGGTTATTTGATAGTTGCAGTCGGTTATTTGATTCTAACGGTCGGTTAAAGTATAGTTGCGGTTGGCTATTTGATAGTTTAAGTCGGTCATTTGATTCTAACGGTCGGTTAAAGTATAGTAGCGGTCGGTTATTTGATGGTGGCGGTGAATGGCTCTCTAGGCTCTGTTCAACGATTTGATTCAGACCTGAAGACTGCGCCAGGATCTTCCGCGATGTGGCGTTAAGCTAAGCGCGTATAGCGTACTCGTCCTCCACAAAGACGGACGTCTTTGTTTTCAATTCTCAGGACAACATCTTTGTTTCGTAAGTTTGAATCATGAATCCGCTGCTCGAAAATAACGTTGACAAAATCAAGGCCATCTGCGAGAAGAACGGTGTAAAAGCGCTGTTCCTGTTCGGTTCTGCATTAGATAGGAACATGACCGAACAGAGCGATGTGGATCTAGCCGTTGTTTTTAAAGAAGAGTTGACACCATTGGAGCGCGGAGATGCTTTTTTTGAGGTTCTCGGTTCATTGGAAAAGCTATTGAACAAGAGAATCGATCTTGTCTCTTACAGCGTCATCAAAAACCCCATTTTCAAACAGGAGGTGGACAATACAAAGGTTTCGCTCTATGCTGCCGCATAAAAGGATCCCGAAACTGCTGATGGACATCGAATCCATCGTTGACGAACTGGAGAAGATCCTTCAGCACCACAGCATGGATTTCAACGACTTCAGTACCAGCTTCATTTCTGTGAGGGCCGTGGAACGCGACCTGATGATAATAGGCGAGGCCGTCTCGCAGATAAAGAAACTGGACAAGGAGCTTCCCATTTCAAGTGCCGACCAGATAATAGGACTGCGGAACCTCATTGTACACGCCTACGATTCCATTGACCCTGCCGCTCTTTGGAGAATTCTCATCAAGGATCTGCCAATCCTCAAAGAGGAGATAAAATCATTGAAGGGATGATCTGGGCACAAACGCGGACGATCGCAGATTTGTAGCAAGGAGGAATCTCACATTCAACGAGACACTTCCTTCGTCAGCGTGACAAGCAAATTGCATCGAGACAGACCGCCACGCCACTATCTTAGCTGCATGAAACACCTTTTACCCCTCTTTCTGCTCTTTTCCATTTCTGCACAAGCACAAAGCCTACTCCATTGCGGTGCAGACGAGATGCGCATCCGAACGCTTCAGGCCAATCCGAAGATTGCGCAAGCGGTGATTGCGCGCGATGCAGAACTGGAAGCATTCACCAGAGAATTTGAAAACGCGGCAAGTGCTAGAGGCGGACAGGTTTACACCATTCCCGTGGTTTTTCATGTCATTCACAAATACGGAACGGAGAATATTTCGAGAGAACAGATGCTGGATGGTCTTCGTATTCTGAACGAAACATTCCGCAAAACAAGAGAAGATACGGCTGATATTCATCCCGATTTCAAACCGATACATGCCGATACGGAGATCGAATTCGCCTTGGCAACCAAAGACCCCGAAGGGAATTGCCACAGCGGTATCAACCGCATTGCATCCGATCTTACCAACAGTGGCGACCATCGTGTAAAGGAGCTCATCCATTGGGACCCGAGCATGTATCTGAACGTATATGTGGTCTCCAATGCTGCCGGCCTTGCCGGCCATGCCGTTTGGCCTTCCGATGCTGATACGATACCGCAATGGGACGGCATTGTGATCTCTCATAACTACGTTGGCACCATCGGCACTTCTAACTTGACACAAAGTGTGGTTTTTGCTCACGAATGCGGGCATTACCTCAACCTGCACCACATCTGGGGCGGCAATAATGTTCCGGAATTCTACTATCTGCCTGTTGGACAACAGGCCAACTGCAATGAGGATGATCTGGTTGGCGATACGCCCAACACCATCGGGTGGAGCAACTGCGTGCTGAGCAACGCATCGTGCGGTAATATCCGCGACAACGTTCAGAACGCCATGGATTACTCCTACTGCAATATCATGTTCACCGAAGGGCAGAAAACGCGGATGCATGCCTGCCTCAACTCCACCATTGCCAACCGAAACAACCTTTGGACACCGACCAATCTCTTGGCCACAGGTGTCGTTCCGGAACCGACCATTTGCGCTGCCGATTTTGACAGTGATGAAGTTGTTGTTTGCCCCAATGTAGACAACGAGGTCACGTTTCAGAACACCAGCTATCATGGAAATGCCGACTCATTGCAATGGACCTTTGAGAATGGCGCGCCTGCCACCTCAAACGCAGCGTCTCCTGTTGTAACGTACGCAACACCCGGAAAACATGCAGTGACACTCCAGGTATTCCAGAACGGTGAAACCGCCAGTATTACCAAGAACGAACACATTGCGGTCCTCAGCGATTCGTCTCACGCCTATCCGTTCTCAGATTCGTTCGAAGAGAACCCTTTCTCCATGGAAAGAGGCTGGCTGGAAAGTGCTGCCAGCAACAACAGCGCTTGGTCGGTAACAGCATTGGCGGCCAGCGATGGCAATCGCTCGGTCTTTGTTGAAAATTGGGATGAGAACCATCTTACCTTGAACGGACTTTACGGCCCTCCGTTGGACCTGACGGGAGCTTCTCAGATGAAGATCGCTTTCAGATATGCCTACGCCCAAGCAGAAGATGCAGCAGGAGGTAGCAGGCTCCAGGTCCAGATATCAAGGAACTGCGAAACGGGCTGGTCTACCCGCTTGAATCTTACAGGTACCGGCCTCGCAACAGCTACGCCATCAACGCAAGCCTTTGTTCCGGATGCATCACAATGGCAACAGGAAGTAGTGAACGTTCCATCGTCCTATTTCGAAGATGGTTTCCGTTTCCGATTCGTGTTCACATCCAACGGAAAGGACCGCTTGTTCCTTGATGATATCAACGTAGACCTGACAGCGGGCGTGACCACCCGATCCATTGTGGACCCTGAAGTGTTGCTCTATCCGAATCCCACTTCAGATGCCATTAACATTCGCTTCACTTTAAACCGCCCTTCCGATGTTTCTTTCTCCGTGGTTGACCCGGTTGGAAAGGTGCACGCAGCGCAACGGCCACATCACTTTGGTGCAGGCACAAACGAGCATCAATTGGACGTGAAACACCTAGGGCCGGGCATCTACTTCATACATGTTTCCTCGGGTGTGGACCGCATTGTAAGGACATTCATCATTTTTTAATGTTAGCCCTCATCCAGCTTGTTTATTTTTGCGCTTCAAACAATCGTTAAATGAAAAAACTCCTACTCTACACTGCCATTACCGTCATCGGTGCTGCGCTTGCAGCTTGCCCTGTTTCGGCTCAGAATGCCGGAGGTCCACTTCCGGTAATCACCGAGATCATGTACAATCCGCCAGAAGCCGGAAACGACACGCTTGAATTCGTTGAGCTGTACAATCCAAGCCTTACGCAGCCCATCAGCATGGATGGATACTTCTTTTCTTCCGGATTCTCCTTCACTTTCCCTTCGAACTTTGTTCTGGGCCCTAACCAATATGTTGTGGTGTGTGGTGATTCGCTCATTTTCGAGGCCGCCTTCGGGGTTCAGGCATTTGAGTGGGATGGAGCCACTACGCAGCTTAGCAACAGCGGAGAAGCCATTGCTTTGAGACATCCAAGCATCGGTCTGATCGACACGGTGATGTACGATGATGTTGCCCCATGGCCAACTGGCGCCAACGGACAGGGATACTCGCTCGTGCTCTGCGACCCGACTGCTGACAATAACGTTGCTGCCAACTGGACACTTTCTGAGAACAACACCGGTATTGTGGTGAACGCCAAGACCATCTATGCCGATCCTGGGCAGGCTGCCACATGCACGCTTACCGGAGTGGCTGACGATAACGTCATCACAACCGTGATCTACCCGAACCCGACCGAAGGCGACTTCAGAATGCAGTTCGCACCGCTCGAAAATGCTGGCTCCCTTGATATTCACAACACCATGGGACAACTGGTTCACAGCCAGACCTTGGCATCAGGAACAACGACCGCCAACGTTAACCCGAATCTGAAGGCCGGCATCTACCTCATCAACCTGCGGGTTGGAAACAGAGCAGAACAACACCGATTGGTTGTTCAGTAACCTAATTTCACAACTATCGAAAAGGGCAGCCAAAAGCTGCCCTTTTTGTTTTCATCCGATACCGCGGTGTACCGTTATGGAAGATGGAACGGCCTTTGTTCAAACCTTATCTTTGGACGAATGCGTTTGCCTGCCGTGAAAAAGCCTCTCTTGTTTCTGCTTCTTATGATGACGGTTGGTCTGCTCGGCTCCTACCAAAGCGAGCGCATGACCCACGAGGCCGAACTGCACCGCACGGAACAGATACGTGCCGACATCCTTGCGCTCGACAGGTCGCTGCAGGAACAGCTGAACGCCATTAACGAGAGCGAGATCGCACTGCAAAGCCTTTCACACAAATGGCAGGAAGAAGGTATCGGCTTTGTGATCTACAACAACAATAGCGTTGCAGACTGGACCACGAACAGCATTCCGTTTGAAGTACGGTTTGATGTGCGACAGCCACCGAAACAAGGCATCATAAGCCTGAAGAACTCGTGGTACCTCTGTCGGTCGTTGCAACAGGAAGATCAGCTTCTGGTGGCATACGCCCTCTTGCACACCAACTTCGATTTTGAGAACAGATACATTTCCAACCACTGGTCTAAGAGCGTTCGGGCAGATCCGAGCTACCGACTGACCAATCTACCTTCTGAGAACCCGATTGAACTGACAGATGGGGCCAGTACGGTAGGAATACGGTTTGTGCCTGATGCCAACGGTAGCCAGATCACATGGAATTCGCTCATTTGGCTGGTCTTTCTGCTTTTGCTCTTTTTCGCGCTTTGGCACGTAGGGAATTGGATGGAAAAGGCCACCAGCGTGAGTACCGGCACGGCCCTTTACCTGGTGCTGGTGGTTTCGCTACGGCTGCTCATGCTGTGGCTCGAAATGCCGAAAGGCCTGTATGCACTGGAACTATTCGGCCCTACCCCCCATGCCACATCCGACCTCATTCCGTCTTTGGGCGACCTGATCCTGCACCTCCTGTTCCTGCTGTTGTTGGTGCTCCGCTTTTCGCGGAGAACATTCAGGCCGGAGAACGCATGGTTGCGTAAATCGATCGCCATTGGAATACCGGTGCTGCTCATGGTGCCGGTGCATCATCTGTTCGAGGTATTGGTGGTCAACTCCTCATTCTCGTTAGACCTCAACAGCCCTTTTTCGTTGGACCGGTACAGCTTCATCGGCCTGTTCACGAGTTTCCTTGTGCTGCTCAATTACCACATCCTTTTCCGTACGCTTTTCAATTCCATGACGGTTCAGGAACAGCGATTCAGGAACATCATAGTTCCGCTCATCCTTGCTACCGCCATTCTGTTCGTCCTGCTCGGTTCTGACAGGCATGCATTGGTACTGGCAACTGCTGTAGGCGTCATCCTACTCACCCTGATGCTCATTCAAAATTGGATAAAGAGCCAGAATGGCATTTACAGGCACGCTCCCAGCATCCTGGCATTCTCCATTCTTGCCACCATCATGTTCAGCACGGAGAACCAACTCAACGAACAGGAGCTGAGAATAGGAATAGCACGGAAGATAGACCAACAACAGGACCCGATAACCGAGTATCTTTTTGAAGCCCTTGCAGCAGACATCAAGACCGACCGGAAACTCCGACTCAGCCTGACGAATATTCCGATCGTGAATGGAGATGTCCTTGAGTTGCTTCACGAAAAACTGAGTTACGACCACTGGAATCGCTACTTGGCCATTGTTGATGTTTTCAAGGAAGATGGTGGGCTGATGGTGTCAGACCGGGAACTTTCGGGTCCGAATTACTCCGAACTACAGAGTGATTTCGAGAAATCGCAACCCACAATTTCGGATGGGCTGAACTACGTGGGCGACTGGGACCCTGAAGGAGGTTATCTGGCCAGAATGGAAATAGAAGGCAAGCGCAACCAACAGGATCTGATCGTTTTTGTGCGGCTCATTCCAG
This sequence comes from Bacteroidia bacterium, assembly GCA_041583955.1. GTDB lineage: Bacteria > Bacteroidota > Bacteroidia > UBA10329 > UBA10329 > UBA10329. The sequence continues at coordinate 7,157 of JBFHEW010000050.1, forward strand.
AGAAAACGGACAATATCCTCGGCTTTACCGACCTGTTCGTGGGCGAAGAGATCAGTACGGCAAAGGAATTGGAAGGCTATTCGTACGCGCTTTACCAGAATGGCGAAATGAAGGAGGAACACGGGGAGTTCTCTTACAGCCTTTCCGATCAGGTGTATGATCGTTTTCAGGCGGAGAACAGCTTCTTCGAAATGGAGCATTTCAGCCATCTCGTATCACGGCCAAGACCCGAAACCGTGGTGGTAGTGAGCCGAAGATCCACTGGGTTTCTAGGTTATCTCACCACGTTCTCTTACCTGTTTTTCATCTATCTGGTCGGTTCGGCACTGACCACGGTTATCAGTGGCAAGCTCATCACCACACTATGGGGCAGGAACAGTTTCCGTAACCGGATAAATCTGGCCATGAGTGCCGTATCGTTCACCTCGTTGCTCCTTATCGGTCTGTTGACCGTTTATTACGTGATACGCGAATACAACGGTAGAAATCAGGAGATGATCTCCGAGAAATCGCGGTCGGTGCTCATTGAACTGGAACACAAACTGCGCGACAGGCAGTCGTTCACGGCCGAAGACGAACCCATGCTTTCGGCACTGCTGGCCAAATTCGCCAAGGTGTTCTTTACCGACATCAACCTGTACGATCTGGATGGTACGCTACTGGCCACATCGAGACCGAGGCTTTTTGATGAAGGATTGATGGCAGAGGTGATTGACCCCAAAGCCTACTCCGAAATGCGGTTCGAACAGAAATCAAGCTTCATTCAGGAAGAAACCGTAGGCAACCTGAGCTACCTTACCGCATACGTTCCGTTCCGTAACGAAAAACGCGAAGTGGTGGCTTTCATGAGCCTCCCGTATTTTGCCCGGCAGTACGGTCTGCAGCAAGAGATCTTCTCGCTGCTTGCCGCGCTCACCAATATTTACGTGTTCCTCATTCTTTTCTCGGTTGTTCTGGCCCTGTTCATCTCCAACCGGATAACAGAACCGCTCCGCATCATTCGCGAAAGCCTGAAAAACCTCAAATTGGACGAAACCAACCGCTCCATTGAATGGAACAGCAAGGATGAGATAGGCGAGTTGGTGGAGGAGTACAACCGGACCCTGAACGAACTGGTGCGAAGTGCCGAATTACTGGCCCGGTCTGAACGCGAAAGTGCCTGGCGCGAAATGGCAAAGCAAGTGGCTCACGAGATCAAGAACCCGCTCACACCCATGAAATTGAGCATTCAAATGTTGCAGCGCAGTAAGAACGATGGTGCGGAGGATCTGGGCGAGCGGATAGACCGCGTAACGAACACGTTGATCGAACAGATAGACACCTTATCGAACATTGCCACAGAGTTCTCTTCGTTTGCACAGATGCCGAAATCGAACATTGAAAAGGTCGACCTGCGCCAACTTCTCGAAAGCGTGGCCGTGCTGCACCGCAATTCAGATGCCGAGATCGAACTGCTCATGAACGGTCATACGGACCCCATCATCGAAGCAGACAAAGAGCAGATGTTGCGCGTTTTCAACAACCTCATCAAGAATGGGATACAGGCTGCAGCAGACGGTTCCTCCTCGAGAATAGTGATGGAACTGACACGCGACAACGATGCTTGGACCGTGTCGGTGACAGATAATGGCGCGGGCATTCCGGAAGAACTGCGCGACCGCATTTTCATGCCCAATTTCACCACCAAATCATCGGGAATGGGACTTGGTCTGGCCATGGTGAAGAACATCGTTGAGTCGGTGAACGGCAGGATCTGGTTCGAGTCGGAACCCGGAAAAGGCAGCGTGTTCTACACTTCGTTCCCTTCGGCCTGAACCCTTTTGGTCTTGGCGCTCACCAGGTAAACACCGATGCAGATGAGCACGGCAGAAAGCACCTTTATCCAATCAAGTCGATCGCGGCCCAGCGAAATGGCAAAGGCCGTGGCGAAGATCGGTTGTAAGTAGATGTAGGTGCTCACCACCGATGGACTGACGTATTTCAGTGCTGTGATGTTGAACAGATAAGCGAAAAAACTCAAGCCTACTACCACAAAAAGCACCGCCCAGACAACATGCGTGGGCAAGGTGGTCCATCCGATCTGTGAAAACTCCTCTACTCCGAAAGGGAAAACCATCAGCAACCCGAACAGGAACACCCACTTTATAACCGTTACCGGGTGGTATTTCCTCATGATGGGCGAAATGAGTACGAGATAGATGCCATACGAGGAGGCGTTGATGAAAACCAGCATGTCTCCGAGAAACGTTCCAGAACTGAACGAAAGTTCCTTACCGATGACCAGGATACAGAACGTTCCCAGCATTCCGATGGCAATACCAATGGCCTTTTTGGTGGTGATGCGCTCTTTGATGATAATGGCCGCCATTACCAGAACCAGGATCGGTGTTGATATCATGACCACCGCTGCATTGATGGGCTGTGTGAGGCTGAGACCCTTGAAGAAGAAAAGTTGATTGATGGCAATACCGAACAGGGCGCACAGGGCCAGTTTCGGAAGGTCTTTCCGGTCCACTTTCTCTTTTATGAACAGACTCACCAACCAGAAAAGTGTGGTGGCCCCCAAACACCTGAGCAACACGAAACCGAACGGTTGAATGAATTCAGGCATCGCCTCTTTGGCAATGGTGTAGTTGGCGCCATACA
>JBFHEW010000051.1:0-9780 GCA_041583955.1 Bacteroidia bacterium
GCAGGGTATGGGAATTGATAAAAAAGAAACTTGAAACGTTCCTTGCCATGAAGGAACACGCTGCCGAACAGCAGCAACTGGATACTATGCCTCGGGAGGGGGCGAACCGACCTCGTAAAGAACGGATACGTAATGATCGGTTGAACCGTAATTTGAGAACCGTGTGGGAATGTCAGACCTCTCCATGGTGGCTGTCAACACCGAGAACTTTGCCTCCTTGAATTTCTGGCATGGTTCGGAGTGCTCGCTCTCCTCTTCGGCCATTACCTGGGTGAGTTTTTGGAACAAGGACGAATCATCGTTCTGATACCCTGCAACCGAAACCTGTAGCACAGATAGGAAGACGCTCGCAATGAACAGCAGACTTATCTTTCTCAAATGCATTCCTAGGGTGAACATATCGCGAAGTTACGATTCGGGACCACTAATGCGATTAAAAATGACGTAAATCATGGAAACAGGCACTCACATGGAGCCCATCGGGGTGTGAATGGCCCTTCTACCATCGCACTTGCGCGCCTTCTTGGTGGAAGCACAGGCGGAGACCAATGCCACCATCAACCAAAGGATCACGGGCAACAATACCGAACGGGAGCGTTTCATGCCCTTATAACGACCATGTCGCACAGATATTTCACCTGCGTCTCAGTTGTGACCCTATGCTATCAGCGTTCGGAGAGTTGGTCCAATATCTCCAATGCGGCTTTGGCGATGACCGTACCCGGACCGAATACGAAGGCCACTCCATTGTTGAAGAGGAAATCGTAATCCTGATGCGGAATGACGCCACCGGCCACCACCATGATGTCTTCTCTGCCGTAGCTCTTGAGTTCTGCGATAACGGCCGGAACGAGCGTCTTGTGCCCTCCTGCCAAGGAACTCACACCCACTATGTGCACATCGTTCTCCACGGCCTGCTTGGCCACTTCCTTCGGAGTTTGGAACAGCGGTCCGATGTCTACATCGAAACCGATATCGGCAAATGATGTGGCAATGACCTTGGCACCACGGTCGTGTCCGTCCTGCCCCATTTTGGCCACCAGAATGCGGGGGCGCCTTCCCTCCTTCTCTGCAAATGCATCGGCAGCCGCTTGGGCCGCCACAAAATCCTCGTTCTTTTTCACTTCACCCGAATATACACCCGAAATGGAACGTACCACCGCTTTGTACCTACCGAATTCCTTTTCCATGGCATCCGATATCTCGCCCAGCGTGGCGCGTTTACGCGCGGCATCCACCGCCAGCTCGAGCAGATTGCCATTGCCAGTGCGTGCACAGTCTGTAATGGCCTGCAAGGCGGCCCGTACATGGTTTTCGTTGCGGTTGGCCTTCACTTCGGCCAGTCGCTTCAGTTGATCTTCGCGCACGGCCACGTTATCCACCTCGCGTATGTCGAGTTGGTTCTCCTCATCAAGCACATAGCGGTTCACGCCCACTATCACTTCCTCGCCACTGTCAATACGTGCCTGCTTGCGTGCAGCCACCTCTTCGATACGCATTTTCGGAAGCCCGGTCTCAATGGCCTTGGCCATGCCGCCAAGCTCCTCTATCTCTTCTATCAGCTGCCATGCCTTTTCGCACAGTTCGTTGGTAAGTTTCTCCACGTAGTACGCACCGCCCCAGGCATCAATGCTCTTGCAGATGTCGGTTTCGTGCTGTAGGAATAGCTGTGTGTTGCGCGCAATGCGTGCCGAATAGTCGGTAGGCAGGGCAATGGCCTCGTCCAACGAGTTGGTGTGCAGACTCTGCGTGCCACCGAACACGGCCGCCATCGCCTCCATGTTGGTGCGCATCACGTTATTGTACGGGTCCTGCTCGGTGAGGCTCCAACCAGAGGTCTGGCAGTGCGTGCGCAGGGCCATGCTCTTCTCCAGTTTCGGGTCGAACTGTTTCACCAACTTGGCCCAAAGCAACCGACCCGCTCTGAGTTTGGCCATTTCCATGAAGAAATTCATGCCGATACCCCAGAAGAAGCTGATACGTGGTGCAAAATCGTCAATGTTCAATCCGGCCTTGAGTCCGGTGCGGATGTACTCCAGGCCATCTGCAAGCGTGTAGGCCAGCTCGATATCGGCCGTGGCGCCTGCCTCGTGCATGTGGTAGCCCGAAACGCTGATGCTGTTGAACTTCGGCATCTTTTCGGCCGTGTACTGAAAGATATCGCCCACGATACGCATACTCGGTAAGGGTGGGTAGATGTAGGTGTTGCGCACCATGAACTCCTTGAGGATATCGTTCTGAATGGTACCCGAGAGCTGTGCTGGCGTTACGCCCTGCTCCTCGGCCGCCACTATGTAAAAGGCCATGATGGGCAGCACTGCCCCGTTCATGGTCATGGAAACCGACATCTCATCCAGCGGAATCCGGTCGAAGAGCACCTTCATATCCTCTACCGTATCAATGGCCACCCCTGCCTTGCCCACATCGCCTATCACCTTCTCGTGGTCGCTGTCGTAGCCGCGGTGTGTGGCCAGGTCGAAGGCCACGGAAAGTCCTTTCTGTCCGGCCTTTAGGTTGGCCCTGTAAAAGGCGTTGCTCTCTTCGGCCGTGGAGAATCCGGCATACTGACGGATGGTCCATGGGCGGCTCACGTACATGCTGCCGTAGGGTCCGCGTAGGAAGGGCGCCATGCCCGAAACGAAATCGAGCTGTTTCAGGTCTTCGATCTCTACCGGGTAGTTATCGGCCGCAATGCGGATGCCTTCGGGGGTATCGAAGAACGCGCCTCCTTCGGGCGATTCCAGTTCGGTGGTTCGTAGGTAGAACTCGGTACCTTTAAAATCTGGTTTCATTCTCTTATTTTTTACCACAGAGAGCACGGAGATCTTTCACAGAGAAGCACAGAGAACGTTTTCCTCTGTAAGTCTCCTTCTCTCCATTATTCCTCTGTGTGATCAATCCTCTTCTACTTTATCGTTCGATACTTCAAATGGTGTGGGGTACTTGTTGGTGCCCACCAGTATGCGTTCGAGGTTTTCCACCTCGTCATAATAGGCCTGGTCCGATGTGGCGAAGGCCTCTTCGAGGAAACCATCTGTGGCCGAAACGGTGTAGCCGCCTCTGGCCTCAATCTCCAGGAAGAGATCCCATGCCTTTTTGCCGATGATTTCGGTGAGATGCTCCACGTAGTAGCTTCCGGCCGCGGGGTCTATCACACGGTTGAGGCGGGCCTCCTCTTTCATGAGGTGTTGCGTGTTGATGGCCATCCTGTCGGCCAGTTCGGGTTCGTCTGCCCGGAACGGGTTGATGGTGAGGCTGTCCACACCGCCCAGCACCGCGCTCATGGCCATGGCGTTCTCGCGCAGCAGATTCACCGGTGTATCGAGGCTACTGAGGTGGCGTTCGCCTGTCTGTGCATGCACCCACGTTTTCCACCGTTTGGTAGAAGCACCGTGCTGCTGCATGACGCGCGCCCACAGGAAACGCATCAGCCTGAACTTGGCTATTTCGGGCAGGAACGAAGTACCGATGGCCATGCTGAAACCGATGTTCTCAGACACCTGCTCGAACGAGAGTCCGTTCTGGCGCAGCCCGTTAAGTAGTTCGTTGGCCCACGCCAAGCAGGTACCCAACTGCTGCGGTATACTGGCGCCTTTCATGTAGAACTGCGCGCCATCGAGCCCAATGGCACCGAAGGCGTGGCGGCTGTTCTCGTTGATGAGGGCAGTGGCCAGGTCGGCATTGATGTGCTCAAACCAGAAGCCTCCCATGAGGTTCTCGGCACCGTAGCCTTTCTTCTCGGTCCAGGCGAAGTAATCGGATTGGAAACGGAGCGTGTTGTAGGCGTTGGTGAACGAAACGGCAATGGCATCCACCAGCACCCCATCGAAAAGGGTATCGAAATCATCGCGACCGAAATCGTGTCCGTTCAGGTCGATGGTGATGGCCGAAGCACCCAACGACAGCCTGTGCAGCAGCTCGGCATTGGCCTCTTCCACGTCTTCTACGCGCACATCGGCACAGATGAGCCAATCGTTGTTCTGCTGGTTGAAACGCAGCGGACGGATGGTGTGCCCGTACATGGGCAGTTTCCGGGTCTCTTCCTTGAAATAGGCCGGGCGGGCCTCAAAGCCATCGCTGGCAAGCCACTGTTGCAGCGCATCGATGTTGGCGCCCTTCAGCTCCTTGGCCGTGAGCTTCTTCCAATCGGAAAGCGAAGCTGCACTGAACTCTTCGAATAGTTTTGACATGCTTCAAATGTAATTAACTGTTAACCCAATTCCCTATGATCTTCAATCCTTCGGGCGTGAGCAGGCTTTCGGGATGGAACTGCACACCGCAGACATTGAGCGTGCGGTGACGAATGGCCATGACCTCGCCCGCATCATCGGTGGCGGTGACCTGTAGCTCATCAGGAATGCTGGCCGCATCGATGACCCACGAATGGTAGCGGCCTGTGTCTATCCTTGCGGGAACACCACGGAAAAGCGCATCATCGGCCCAAAGGATGTTGCTCGGAATAGCCACCCCATGATGCACCTGATTCAGGTTCTTGAGCTTGGCGCCAAATGCCTCTCCAATGGCCTGATGGCCCAGACAGACGCCAAGTATCTTCTTGGTAGGCGCATAGCGCTTGATGAGCCCGGGCATGATGCCGGCATCTTTGGGCAATCCCGGTCCGGGCGACAGCACAATGGCATCGAAGGCACTTACTTCCTCCAGCGCAATGGCATCGTTCCGTTTCACGGTCACGTCATCGCAGAACTGCTCCACGTAGTGAACGAGGTTGAAGGTGAACGAGTCGTAGTTGTCGAGGATGAGGATTTTCATCGGCTGGCAAAACTAAGCGCATTTCAACGAGATGCTGAAACAAGTTCAGCATGACTTTCCGCACGCGCCTCACCCTGAACTCGTTTCAGGGTCTATCTTAGCAGCAGATTTTACGCACATGAAAACAACCGTACATACGCCCAAGGCTCCCGCGGCCATTGGACCCTACAGTCAGGCCATACACGTGAACGGCTTCCTCTACACCTCCGGACAGATCGCTCTGAACCCCGAGACCGGTGAGTTGGAAATGCAGAACATTGAGCACGAAACGGGCAGGGTGATGCTGAACCTACAGGCGGTACTTGAGGCCGTGGAGATGGATTTTTCGCACGTGATAAAGACCACCATCTACCTTTCTGACATGGCCTACTATGGGCAGGTGAACGCAGTGTATGCCGAGTTCTTCGGTGAACACCCACCGGCAAGGGAAGCCGTGCAGGTGGCAGGGCTTCCCAAGGGGGTGAATGTGGAGATAAGCGTGGTGGCTTTCAAGGGCTGATCAGTTCTTAACAAATCGTTTTGCTCCGATCCCGGATTCTGTTTGAAGCTTGAGCGTGTACGCGCCCGATTTCAGGTGCGAGACGTCCAGTTCAAGGCTTTCACCGAAAGCGGCCTCCGATCTGGCCACCGTTCTGCCTACCGGATCGATCACCTCATAGCCGGTCATCTTCTGTGCCATGCTTGAAACACGCATCAAATCTGTAGCCGGATTCGGTGCTATCTCAAAATCAACCCGAACAACATCTTGAATTCCTACGGATGATGGGAGCGTGCTTGCGTAGATGGCGCCTGAATCTCCAACAAGGAAGGTGATGGAATCGCTATGCGAGGCAATGTCGTTTATTGGATGCTCCACGGTTCCCCAATTCCAGAACCCACCATGGTTCTCAAAGATCACTCCTTGGTACCCGAAGCCTGCCGCGCCTCCGAAGTAGGTGATGCCGTTGCCATCAAGATGGGCCGCATTCATATCAGGATAAAAGAAAGTGGCGGTTTCGATGTCGTGCTCCCACGTGAGGCCGTTGTCTGCACTGATCATGACCCCATATTGATTGTTGTGATGGGTGGCCCTGATGGTGCCGTCAGTATAGAAGATGAAATCGGTGATGGCCGAGTCGCCCGCCACGTTGGGAATGCTGTCCCAGTTCAGGCCGCCATCGGTTGTCCGTAGCAGGTGTCCATCCACAGTGCCCGCCAACCCCAAGTTGGCATCTTTGAATTCGATGCTCGATACCCAGCCTTGCGAGTTCCAATTCTGCGGAGCAATCGTCTCATTCCATGTTCCGTTCGAGAAACGGTCGATGATATGACCTTCGAAGCAGCCTGCCCCTCCTGCAAAGCCGTTGTTCTCATCAAAGAAGAAAAGCGAAGTGGTTTGACAGAAGCCGTTGTGCGCAAAGTTCATGACCTCCCAATTGGCGCCACCATCAAAGGTCTCAAAACCACCCGACCACACGCCCGACATGATCATGCCATGATCTTCATTGAACCAGTGCATATCGAAAATATCAAGGCGTTGCCAGCTGTTGATCGGAATTGAATCTATCTGAACCTCGGCCCAATTCAAACCACCATCTATGGTTTTCAGCAGCACACTATCACCTCCCACAAAACCTACTTCGCTGGAAATGAACTGAATGGTCCTCAGCTTCTGTTGGGTAGGGGTTTGAATCTGATGCCAGGTAAATTGCGCCTGCACCGTAAGCGTAGCCGAAATGACAAGAAGGAATGTGAATGTTTTTTTCATGACGTTGGATCTTAAGTTCAGTTCAGGCCTCGACTTCGTGTCTTCGACCTTCGGGAACAAAGTTGCGAAGCCGAAATCCGTTGCTGTTAGGAATTTCCGACCATCACTTATGAATTCCCGCTACCTGAACCTGTAGCTCGGTGGGCGTGCTTCCGGTGCGTTTTCTTACAAAGGCCGAAAAGCTGGCCGGACTATCGAAACCCAAAGCATAGGCGATCTCCTTGTGCGACTCCTGACCGAAGAGCAGCATCCGTTTGATCTCCAGTACCAAACGGTGATGGATGGTCTGAAGAGGCGACATACCGAGGTGCTGCTTGCACAGCGCTCCGAGTTTCTTATCGGAAACGGCAAGCTCATCCAAATAGAATTGCACCGTGTGCTGCTCTTGGAAATGCATATCGACAAGTTGAAGGTATCGGTTCAACTGCGAATCAATGGCCTGTGGCCGATGGGTGGTACGGGCATTGGCCAAAAGGTCGAAAAGCAGTACTTGCAGCAAATGCAGGTTCCTTTCGGTCTCGGCTTCGGGTGCAAACTGCTCCAGCACCGCGGTCATCTGCCTGAAAAGGGCCTCATCCTCCTCAAAGAGAACGCCTCCTACCCCTTCCCATATCCGTTCTCTCAGCTTGGTAAGCAGGTTGGGAGACATCACCGATTCTGACCGGAACTGGATCAACCTCCCGTTTGAATAGGGCGCCCTATCGAGCAAATGGATCTGATCGGGCTGCACCAGGTAACAGGCATGGTCTTTCACCTCATACTCAGCGAAGTCGATCAACTGCTTTCCACCGCCCTTCTCAAAGAACAGGACCTCGAAGTAGCTGTGCCGATGCTTCTGCGTGAAATCGTACTCATTCCTGTGCGAAATGGCCCGGACCGACAAAGGCGAACCACCTTGCAGGTCGTGTACAGGAAGGTTTCCGCTCGACTTCATGCTGACAAGATACTCGCCAGAACCAACTGAATCAAAACGTCCGCTTGGTCCAAGCAGCGAAATTGGCCTTCTGCTCCTCGGTGGCATCGCTGATCTTATGCGGCCAGCGGGTACGGTAATACCGTTCGTCTGTGGGTGTGAGTTGGACCTTGTGCGTATCGTCTTCCGAATTGACCGTGAGCGTGATGGTCTCTTCTTCGAAGTACTTGCACCACTCTTTGAGGTTGCCGAGAATACGGATGCCGTTGATGGACACGATCTCGTCTCCCAATTTCAGCTGTGCCTTTGATGCGATGGAATCGGGTGCGATGTCGGTGATGCGTGCTGAACGTTGGTTGATGTACTCTACCTTGAACCCGAACCGGTTCTCGAAATAAAGGCGCGAACGCGTGTCGCGTATCTCAATGCCCACATGGTTGAGCAGCGCATGCAGGTCGGCCTCAATGTCCTCTACTCCATAGTAGTAATCGTTGAAGAACTGCTCGTACGAACGACCTGCCACTTCCTCAATGGCGTTCTGGTAGTCCTTCTCTGCATAACCGATGCCCTTCTTCCCGAACTGCTCGTACAGCAGGCGCATGGCGTGCATCAATCCTTTGCGGTTGCCGGTATCGCGCAGCAACGAGATATCGAGCATCATGGCCAGCAGCGCGCCCTCGTTGTAGATGGAGGTCTTCCGGTCGGGTATGCCTTTCTGGTAGCCATCCAACCACGTATCGAAACCACTGTCGGCAACCGATAGGTTGAAACGGCCATAGTTATGGAAATGGCGTTGCAGGAGGGTATGGATGTTCTTGAAGAACTCGAAATCGGAGAAACATTCAGACTGATACAGGAAGAGGTCTCCGGCATAGGTGGTCACCCCTTCTGCCACGTAGCCCAACCGCGAGTAGTTCTCCTTGGTATAGTCGTAGGGCATCATTTCAACGGGGCGCAGGGCCTTCACGTTCCAGGTATGGAACAGCTCGTGCGAGCTGACGCCCAGAAACTCATCATAGAGCACCGGTTTCAGTATATCGTAGCTCGGACCGAGCGCAATGACCGTTGAATTCTGGTGCTCCACCCCGTGGTAGGTCTGGTAGGTGCGGATCTGGTACAGGAAATGGTACTCCTTTACCGGAAAATCGCCCATGGCATCTATCTGCACCTGTGTGAATTTTCTGAAATCGTTGAGAATGCGGTCCCAATCGGCCTTGAACTCTCCTTGGAACCACACATGGAACAGCACATCCGAAACGGTATACGTGCGATGCTGCAGCCCACCACTTGCAATGAAGGGACTGTCGGCCAATTCGTGGAAATCGCTCAGCTGATAGCGGTTCCTGCCAATGGAGCGCATGCCGGTGGCCACGGTCCAATCTTCGGGTATCTTCAGTTCCACCACAGACGGCCTATCGATCCACTCGGGCACGTACATGAGGCAATTGACCGGATTGACGTAAAGCTGGTGCTGATCCACAAAGGTGCTGCCCGCGTTCAACTCGTTGGCGAAGTAGTTGTACTGCACCGTCAGTTGCTGCTGTCCGCGGCAATCCACCTCCCAGAGGTCCTTGGTCACTTTCCTGAAGGCAAGCGACTCGCCTTTCTCTCCGAATGCAGCGAACTTCTGCACGTTCTTGGCAAAGTTGCCAAGCTCATAACGTCCCGGTCGCCAGGCCGGTAGTTGCAATTGCAGTTTCTGTTGGTCCAATCCGGATACATGCAGTTCGATGTCTACGAAATGCTGATGTGGTTCGCGGTAATGAATGTGGTATTCCATGATTCCGTTCATGGCTGCGAAAATAGCTTTTAGCCAACATCCAAGGCAATCGCACATCAACAGCGCCAACACAGATACCTGATACTGATATGCTGTACACGAGGAATAACCCGTATCGGACCGCAAGTGTAATTCTTCATGATCTGATTCACATCACCTCATTTTCAGGTTAGCCGCAAGGTGGTGAAGAGCATGACATGCGTCCATATCCGCGCCTGTTGCATATTGATGCTGCGCGCGATGGGTTTGGAATGACGATACGGGTATATTTGCCGCCATGGGAAGAAGGAATAAGAACATAGTGGTTGAAAACGTGACCATCCTTGATATTGCCGACAAAGGACAGGCCGTAGCGCGGATAAACGATGTGGTCACCTTTGTGAAAGGTGTGGTTCCGGGAGATGTATGCAACATTCTCATCAAGAAGAAGCGCAGAAGCTATTGGGAAGGGCAGGTGTTGCAGATAACCGAGCCTTCTCCCCTACGCATTGATGCCAAATGCAAGTATTTCGGGGTGTGTGGCGGCTGTAAATGGCAGAACCTGAGTTACGCCAAACAACTCGATTTCAA
>JBFHEW010000052.1:0-9767 GCA_041583955.1 Bacteroidia bacterium
CCACTTTTCAGCAGTTGATCGGATAGGCGTTTGTTGGGTCTGAAGTAATCGGCAACGGCTTCTTTGCCTTCGCTCAGTACCAGAATGATCTCGGTGATGCCCGCCTGCACCGCCTCATTCACCACGTGTTCGATCACAGGTCGTCCGTTAACAGGAAGCAGTTCTTTCGGTACTACCGATGTGATGGGCAACATACGGGTTCCGAACCCTGCTGCCGGAATAACCGCCTTTCTTACTTTCATTCTTCGTAAACGATATTTGGTAGGAGTATGTTCACCCCGTTTTCGGAGAGGTCACTTTTCAGTCTGTTGAGTGTCTCCTGGTCCTTGTACATGCCGATGATGGCCCCACCCGAGCCGCAGAACTTTGCACTGGCTCCACTTTGGCGTGCCAACATCACCAGTTCCACCTGCTTGGGATGCAGGGTTGTAAGCCCATTGCGGATGTCAAAGTTGGTGTTGATGCAATCGTTCATGGTCTCCAGGTCATCTTTTTCGAGTGCATCCTTGAAAAGCAGTGTAAGGCTTTTCCACTTCTCCACGGCCTCCAACATCTTCGTGTCGCCATTGTTGAAACGTTCGCGTAGGTTGCTGTGGGTCTTCTCCGATCCTTCGGCAAGGGTATCTGAGTAAGCAATGTAAACATTCCGCAGCGGTCGCTTCAATTTCTCGTACTTCCCGTAGGGGTTTGCGTTGAAATGACCTTGGTCGAAATCCATGAAGACAGGATAGTTGTAGGCTTGCGCCACGCGGTCCTGTAATCCGGCCGGAATGCCCAGTTCCTGTGTTTCCACCTCCCAAGCAAGGTTGGCAAGCAGCCATGGTTGCATCTTTACGCCATACCAACTGCCCAATGCACGCAGACAGGCGGAAATGATGGCGCTGGAACCCGAAAGGCCCAGCAGTACCGGTATGTTGGTCTCGTAACTGAGTTTGAATCCACGCTTGTGAAGCGGAATGCCGTTCTCGTTGCAGTGGCGTATGAACACGAGCAGCGTGGCCTTCAGCAGACGTAGCCCACCGTAGTAACCCATGGTACTTACCGTGCGCGAGAATTCGTTAAGGTCGGCCCACTTCAAATGGTCCACCTTTCCTGGTATCACCTCTATGTTGTCGCTCTCCATGAGCTGAACCTCTGCCCTGAAATCGCTGAATACGAATGCGATGGTCATTCCACCGAAACCGTCAGAGGGATTGCCGATCAAAGCCGCCCTCGGATAAGCCAATCCTAATACACCTTGTGCCATGCGCCAAAAATAATGATTGATAAAGGCTCAACGCATTCGCTGGATTCAATGCCCTGAGCTACTTACATTTGTTGTGATTCAAACAGTATTCCAATGGGACGTTTCTTTTATTGGTTGGCCTATTTCCTATGGTATCGGGTAGGAGGTTGGAAGGTCGCATCCCCTTTCCCGAAAGGGTTGAAGAAAGCAGTGATAGCCGCTGCACCGCATACGTCAAAAGAGGATTTTCCAGTAGGAACAGGCGCGTGGTATAAAGAGAACAAGTCGGCCAGTTTCATTGCAAAGAAGGAGCTTTTCAATGGTCCGATGGGAGCGATATTGAAGGCCATGGGCGGTATTCCTATCGATAGGGCTACCACCAAGAACATGGTGGAGCAGGTGGCAGACTCGTTCAGGAACAGCGATGAGCTTTATCTGGTCATTGCTCCCGAAGGAACGCGAGAATGGAAACCACGATGGAAAACAGGCTTCTACTACATTGCCAAAGCGGCCAACGTACCGATAGTGCTTGCCTACATGGATTTCGCAAAGAAGGAAGTGGGCATGGGTCATGTGTTCCATCCTACAGATGATGAGGCTGCCGATTTCAAGCACATCGAGGATTTCTACGCCAAGGTCACGGCCAAGTTTCCGGAGAAGTACAATCCAAAGATGACCGAAGCATCTAACGACTGAACGATTCTGGCACGTTTTTGTACCTTAACCAAGCATGCATCGAATAGATCAGACCATACCTAAAGAGCTCGAGTACGCAGAAAAGCTGGTAGCATTGATGGACGACCGGTTCAAGGTTCCGTTCCTCAATTTCCGTTTCGGACTCGACCCTATCATCGGTATGGTGCCGTTTGCAGGAGATGTGGTCACGTTTCTCATTTCGGCCCTCATCGTATTGGCGCTTTTCAGAAATGGCGTGCCGCGCTCGGTTGTTTTCACCATGGTGGCCAATATCGTCCTCGATCTCCTTATTGGTGGTATTCCGGTTATAGGCGATGTTTGGGACTTCTTCAATAAGGCCAATCGGAAGAATCTGAAATTGGCACGCAAGTACTTCGACTCAGCAGCTCAGAGCGGGAAATAATACGGCTCAGAACCGTCCCACCAGCGGTAATCCATTACCCTTGGCCAGGCCGGGTCCATCATTTCAGACTCCCATTGGGCGTGCCTACGTTTCAGTTCCTCCACCTTGTCGGATTGTATCTCATAGAGGTTGTTCTTTTCCTCCTTGTCTTCTGCTACGTTATAAAGCGCATGGTTGCCGCTCAGACCATCTGTTATGAGTTTCCAATTTCCGAGGCGAATGGCCCGGTTATACCCCGAACGCCAGCAGAGCATATCGTGTACAGGAGCTGAAAAGGAGTCGGTAAGCACCGGGAGCAGCGAAACACCATCTATTCTGCGCTCGGGCATAGGTTCAATGCCGGCCAACTGCAGTGCGGTGGCGTAGATATCCATTGATACCACCGGTTGCGAGTAGGTGCTTCCTTGCGCCACATGTCCGTCCCACCGGACCATGAAGGGTACATTCAGTCCGCCCTCGAAATTGGTGAACTTACCGCCTTTGAGTGGGGCATTGTCGGTTGCCTGAGTGTATGTGGCCCCACCATTATCACTCAAAAAGAAGATGATGGTGTTCTGCAATAGACCGTTTTTCTCCAAATGGCCGATAATGCTTCCCACGGCATCATCCAGCTGCCATATCATGGCGTTGTAAACACGTTTGTTGCGGTCTTCAATGTGCCCGAGCTTATCGTAATAAGCCTTGGTTGCCTGAAACGGAGTGTGCGGTGCGAGGAATGGAACGTATAGGAAGAACGGTGCGTCCTTGTGCTTGTCTATGAACTGATTGGCTTCTTCGGCAATGCGGTCGGTGAGGTAGAATTTCTCATCTATCACCTCATCGTTCCTTCTGATGGCGCAGTTGCCGCTCCTTCCTTTTCCCCAAATGAAAGGGTCTGAAAAATCTGAGTGCCGTTGATTGACGATGTCCTTGCTGCTAGTGTCTGCCAAGTAGAGTGAGTATGCTTCGTAAAAGCCATATTGGTAGTCGAAACCACGATTAATGGGAATGCAGTGCTCTCCTGAGCCCAAATGCCATTTCCCGGCAATGCCGGTTCGGTACCCGGCCTTTTGCAGCACTTCTGCCAGCATCACCTCAGAAGGGGGCATACCGTTCTTCACCACGTCTTCAAACCGTGGGAATTCCACTTGTTCGGCCACCAACCAATCGCCTGTGGCAATGAAATGTCTGTAAACGAACATCTCAATCCTATTCTTCGGGTAGCGGTCGTGCGGTTGATATTCGAATCCGAACCGTTGCTGATAGCGTCCCGTAAGCATTCCTGCACGCGATGGTGCACAGATGGGCGATGTGATGTATCCTTCTGTAAAGGTCATTCCCTTTATCCCGATAGAATCCATGTTAGGAGTTTGAATGGGAGGGTTACCGTAGAGAGAGATGTCCGTTTTACCAAGATCATCGGCCATGATGATGATGATATTGGGCTTGGAGGCAGTGTCTGGCCGTAATGCGTTGAGGTATGCGTGCTTGGCCTCGATCTTCTCCTTATCAAAGGTTATTTCCAAGTGCTTGGAACTCAATGGCCAGAAACCGTAGGCCAAGAGGATTGCTAAGACAACAGTAAGTAGGAGTAGGGGTGTACGCTTCATGCGCCAAACATAATCCTTATCAGGATCATCTCAATTGATCCACATCGCGGATAAGAATGCTTGAGCGGTCGAAGTTGATGAGATTCTCTTTTTTCAATTCGTTGAGTACGATGGTCACCAACTGGCGCGAGGTGCCGGTAATGTTGGCCATGTCCTGATGGGTGAAGCCGTGACGGATAAGTGTTTCGTCACCGAATTTCATTCCGGTCTTCTCCGCCTGTTCTTTCAGGAAGCCGATGATGCGTGTGCGGGCATCGTTGAAAACGAGTTCTTCCAGCCGCTTTTCGGAGCGAGTGATCCGTTCTCCCAGCTTCTCAATCATTCTCAGACCCACTTGCGGATTCCTATTGATGAGCTCCTTCAGAATGCTGACAGGAAGTCGCATGCATTCCACTTCTCCTTTGAGGGTCGATGCGAAGTCAGGACGTTCGTGCATTCCGGATAGTCCGAGCTCACCGAACATTTCTCCGGCATACAGGATGTTCTTTATCACCTCCTTACCATCATCGCTGATGGTGCCCGACTTGACAACACCCGATATCACAAAATAGACCCAATCAGCGTCTTCTCCCGGACCGTAGATGATGGTGTTCTTCGGGTAGGTCTTCACCTGAACAAAGCGATTGAGGAATTCCTGCTCTGCCTCGGGCAGGTCTCTCAACACATCAACATGACCGAAAATATCCTCGTACACCTCCATTCTGTCATTAATTATACATTCTTCCAAAAATCCTGCATCCGCAGTTCACTTGCTGTAACTATTGTTTCATCCGCATACGATCATGATGTTTTGTTCGCGCTCGTCTGTACCACAACGTTCAGTGGTACCTTATTAACAGGCGAGGCGTTCCAATGTTCTTGGAGCCGATTCTTTTTCAGTACTTTGTATCGTTCAACCAATAAATCAACCAACTCATGAAATTCTTAAAGATCCTTGGAGCGGTCGCGCTCTTTCTTGCCGTTGTGTACGTGGTCGTATCGGCCATTGCACCTTCTAATCTTGTTGTGGAGAAATCTGTTACTGTCAATGCCGCTCCGAACGCTGTTTTCAAGCAGGTGAGTTGTTTTGATAGATGGCCTTCTTGGAGCCCCTGGAATGCAATGGATTCCACCATCGTGAATACATACTCAGAAAGCCCGTGTGGTCTGGGTGCTTGGAATTCATGGTCGGGTGAGGCGACTGGTGAAGGAAAGCAGGTGATCACCGAACTGCGTCAGAACGAATACCTTAAAACCAGCCTTGTCTTCGGTGGCGATACCACCCCACAGGTGTCAGAATGGTCGTTTGTTCAAGAAGGAGAGGCTACCAAGGTTACTTGGAATTTCATTGGCTCTGAAGTTTCCTTCTTCAAGCGCCCGATGAATCTGATCGGTCAGTTCTTCCTTTCATCGGCCTACGAAAGTGGACTTGCATCATTGAAACAAACTGTAGAGTCTATGCCGCCAATGGCCGAATCGAAATTCGAGATCGAGGAAGTAGAGCTTCCAGAAACCAGCTATCTGCTCGTTTCCGGTGAGATGAGTCCGCAGGAAATAGGCGGTTTCTTTGCGGAGAAATACGGCATGATCATGGCCTACATGGAAGCCAATAAAGTGGAAATGAGCGGGCATCCTACTGGGCTGTACTACAATTGGACAGATACATTGGCGCAATTGTCAGCGGCCATTCCGGTTGCGACAGAAGTGGCCGGTACCGATGCGATCGAATACCGGGTAATTGAAGCTGGAAAGGCTTTGAAGATCGATTATTATGGAGCTTACGACAAGAGTGGCGAGGCCCACTATGCCATGGACGACCACATTGCGGCCAACGGATTGGAGGTTATCGGGGCAGTTAGGGAAGTGTATGTGACCGACCCGATGGTAGAGCCTGATACGAGCAAGTGGCTAACGCAGATCATTTATCCGGTGAAGTAGAGGAGGTTCCGCTTCTCTACAGTTGAATGCACAAAAAGGGGCTATCGGCCCCTTTTTCCATTTTATCGACTTGCGTTTCGAAAAGGAGGTTCGCTACTGTATCTTCGTTGTCCTTTTCCAATAGCTATGTTCCGTTTTGTACGCTTCTTACTCATCCTGACCATGTCGGTTTTTGCTGCGGAGACGGTTTACTCTCAGCAGTTGACCCAAGTGGTACGCGGTACGGTGGTGGATCAGGACTCAAAGATCCCGTTGATCGGGGCCACCGTGGTAGTGGTCGGTTCGGATCCCATTCTGGGGTCTTCTACTGATGTGGATGGACGTTTCTCCATTGCAAATGTACCGGTTGGCCGATGCGATCTGGTAGTACAGTACTTGGGTTACGAACCTCGGTCGGTGCAGCAGGTGAATGTCGGTAGCGGCAAGGAAGTGGTGCTTCAAATAGAAATGCTCGAGTCTGCCGAGCAGTTGGAAGAGGTAGTGGTGAGTGGCAAGAAAGATCCGGCACAACCCAATAACGAAATGGCCTTGGTAAGCACCCGTTCATTCTCGTTGGAACAGTCGGAACGGTTTGCTGCCAGTATGAACGACCCCGGGCGTATGGCCCTGTCGTTTGCAGGTGTTAACCTGACCGATGATGTGACGAATGAGATATCCATTCGTGGCAACTCGCCAAAAGGCTTGCTTTGGCGCCTCGAAGGGGTGGAGATTCCAATCCCGAATCATTTCAACATTGACGGACTGTATGCCGGTAATGTCTCCATTCTGTCCAATAACCTGCTCGATAGGTCCGATTTCTCCACTGGAGCTTTTCCAGCGGAATACGGCAACGCCCTTTCAGGTGTATACGACCTCAGACTTCGTGCAGGGAATGATCAGCGCAGAGAATACACCGTTCAGGTCGGATTCCTCGGTCTCGAAGCATCGGCAGAAGGTCCATTCATCAAAGGCAAACGCTCATCTTATCTCGTCAACTATCGTTACTCCACCCTCGGACTGTTCAAGGCAGTGGGGGCCGATCTCGGAGGAGATCTTAATACAGGTTTCCAAGACCTCAACATGAAACTGCATTTCCCTACCGAAAAGCTGGGAACTTTTTCCGCGTTCCTGGTCGGTGGACTCAGTGATGCAGGCTACACGGCCGAGCGGGACTCGTCCAGATGGCGTTCGGGCTGGGACCAGAAAAGGGTAGAGGAGGTATACAAGAATCATTTCGTGGCCACCGGAATCGCGCATCGGTACATTTTCAATGAAAAGAATTACATGAACACCACGCTGGCCTACACGCAGTCGGGCAATAACCTTCTTCATAGCTATCTGACCGATTCGCTTCAGCTACTTGATTATTGGACCTATGATGTGCAGAACAGGGCCATTCGGTTATCGAGCCAGTTCAATACCAAGTTCAATGCGAAGCACAATCTCCGGTATGGATTCAACTATAATAGGTTGATCTTCTCGTTGGAGGATCGCTGGCGCGAAGGTTGGGGCGATTTCTATCAGGCAAAGGGAAATGCCAACTTCTACCAGTTGTATGCGCAGCATCGGTACCGGATAAACGGCAACATCACCTTTACCGCAGGTCTGCACACGAGCTACTTTGATGCGAACGGGAAATTCTCAGTAGAGCCCCGCTTGGCCTTTGATTGGCGATTTGCTCCAAAACACAAGCTCGCCCTTGGATTCGGTATGCATAGCAGGCAGGAAAGTCTGGCCTTCTATTTCGTGGAGGATGGCAACGGGTCAGGTCAGTTGAATCGGTATCTCGACAACAGCAGGGCGATACATGTGGTTTTAGGGTACGATTTTCAGATACTGAAGAATCTCAATATGCACGTTGAGACCTACTACCAGTACCTGTACGGAATTCCTGTGAGACGAAAGCCCAATGACTTCTCATCCATAAACGACAACGATGCCTACGAGAAGAGGGCACTGGTAAACGATGGTCTTGGAACCAATTATGGGCTCGAACTCACCTTGGAGAAAAGTTTCTCGCAGAACTATTACGTATTGTTTACCGGCTCGCTCTATAATTCCATCTATCAAGGGTCTGATAATATCTGGCGCAACACCAGATACAATGGCAATTACATTACAAGTCTTACCGCTGGAAAGGATTTCAGGGTTGGCAAAAAAGGTAAGAACGTGATCGGTGTCAACACGAAATTGTTCTACGCTGGTGGTAGACGGGTTACACCTATCGATCTGGAAGCATCCATTGAGGAAGGAAGAGAGGTGCTTGACGAGACCCGCATTCTCGAGGGCCGCGTGCCTGATTACTTCCGCATGGATCTTCGGGTACACTTTAAGCACAATCTCAGAAAACTGGCATGGGAGGTATCCGTGGATATTCAGAACACTACCAACAGAAAGAACGTGATCAAGCAGAAATATGATCCGGGATCGGAATCCATTGAGGCTCGGTACCAACAGGGTATCATACCTGTTTTGCGGTTCCGTGTTGAGTTTTAAGGCGCCAGCGCTTTACGGTCATGCGGTTCATGAGGTCAGAACCACTTTCTGTAGTATTGTAGATCAGACATAGTCAATCGTATGTACAGAGGGCTGGCCTTCTTTATTGTTTTTCTTCTGTTCCGGTCAACGGTCAGTGCAGTGCATCTGCCTCGGTTTCAGGGAGAGCTGAATCAGGAGCAGGAGAAGTCCTATCGCTCGTTACAGAAGGAGTTCCTTCTTGGAAAAGGACAGGAATTCAAGGCGTTGGATGAGCTCAACTTGCTGGCCGGCACTTCCAAACCGGATTTGACCCACTGGATAAGGTTGTTGCATGTCGATCTGCTTTTGGAAAAGGACAGCGCTCTAAGAGCAGAACAGCTGCTGGAACAACTCAGCGTGCCTGAGAGCCCAGCGTTTGAGGCCTACAAGGCCTATCTACTTGGTAAGCTTTCGTTCAGAAAAGGGCAATACATCATTGCCAATATGCAATTTTCCAAAGCGTTGGATCAGGTGGAGGATGATTCGGATCTCGGTATCATCATCAGGCAGGCAATGGCCGAAAATCTTCGGGCAAAAGGAGACCTGGATCAGAGCCTTCGTCTCTGGCTGGAATCGCTTGACGCCAGCCAGACCTTACGTGATTCCATTGCAATTGCAGATTCCTACGAAGGTCGCGGGCTTACAAGGTTGGCCTTGGGTGAGTATGATATGGCGGAACATGACCTCAAATTATCGCTAGGCTACTTTTCGCGTCTGGGTGCCAGAAAAAGGATGGCACAATCGTATACAGGTCTTGCGCTGGTCAATTACTACCGAAAAGACCATCAGGCCTCTATTGCAAACGGACTTCGGGCCTACGAGATATCCAAACGGCTCAATGACATCAAGGGGCAGTCTGAAAGCCTGAAGAATCTTGCACTCGCATACATGGGGCTCGAGAATTGGAATCAAGCGCTCCGCTATTTGGAACAGGCGGTGCAACTGAAAAGCCGTGCTGGTCAGCGGCAAGACCTTCCGGAGATACTCAATAGCATGGGTTTGTGCCATCTCCAGCTCCGTAGTCTGCCTGAAGCACAATATTACTTTGACTTGGCACTCGAAAAGGCGAAAGAATCGGGTAGTACCACCGAAATGATACGGTCTTACAAGAATCTCTCAAGGTATTATGCCGATCAGTCTGATTTTGAATCGGCCTATGAGGCCCAAGCGAGGCTGGTGACCCTCACCGATAGTCTTGCACTGATCGATAGGGCACAGACCATCTACGAATTGGAGGTGCGCCACAGCACCGATCAGAAAGAGCAGGAGATCATGCTCCTGAGACAGGAGAAGAAGATCATCACCGAACGATGGCTCAATCTGGCATTGGGACTTTTTCTGCTCATCGTCATAGGTATCCTTTTCATAGATAATCAAAAGAGAAAGCACCGGCAGCAGACCGAGCTTCTGATGAAAGAAGACGAATTGAAGAAGGCCGAAC
>JBFHEW010000053.1:0-9746 GCA_041583955.1 Bacteroidia bacterium
ATTCTTCAGTGCGACAGACAACTGTTCGAACAACCTTATTCTTTCTCAAAGCCCTGCTGCGGGAACCATCATTACCGGGCCAGGAACCCTCACGTTAACGGCAGAAGACGAAAGCGGAAACACTGCATCGTGTTCGTTGCAGATCAATCCGACCGATGTAACGGCACCAACCATTGTTTGTCCAGCCGACCAGGAGGTCAATCTTGGACCTACGTGCGGATTTACATTGATCGACTATACGGCACAGGCGCTTGTTGATGATAACTGTGGTGTTCCAAGTGTCTCCCAAAGCGTTCCGGTCGGTACGGTTATTTCCAGTCAAACGGTCGTTACGCTTACGGCTTCAGACGCTGCCGGGAACACGGAGTCTTGCGTGTTCAATGTGCTGCCTATCGATGTGACCGATCCGGTAGTGGCCTGTCCGCAGGATATCGAAGTGACTTTCGATAACAACTGTCAGTTTGTGCTGGTCGATTACCTCGGTCTTGCTCAGGTGGTGGACAATTGCACCAACACGGTTATTTCACAATCTCCGGACGAAGGAGTGACGATTTCCGCGCAGACCGTTGTTACCATTTCGGTGGTTGACGAGGGAGGAAACACGGCCTCATGCTCATTCAATATCATCCCTGTTGATAATGATGCACCAACCATCAGTTGCCCACCGAACGAGGTGGTGGCGGTTGATGCCAATTGTCAGTATCAGCTCGGTGATTATGGTGCGTCAGCCACCGTGGATGACAACTGTAGTTCAAGTATGTCGGTATCTCAGTTCCCGCCTGTAGGAGCCATCATTGTTTCCAATACGGTTGTAACGCTTACCGTAGAGGATGACTTCGGAAATGACGCGCAGTGTTCGTTTGCCGTTCAACCTACGGATCAGACAGACCCTGAGATCCAGAGCTGCCCGACAGCACAGACGCTGGTGCTCAATGCCAACTGTCAGGCGCCAATGCCAAGTTTCATATCGCAAGTTGTGGCAACAGACAACTGCTCGGCCAATCTTCAGGTTACGCAGTTCCCAACGGCCGGAACGCTGATCACCGGTTCAGACCCGGTGGCGGTCGTTCTCAACGTATCAGATGCAGCTGGAAATACGGTTTCCTGCAGCTTTGATGTGACAGCCGAGGATCAGGCGTTGCCATCTGTGACCTGTCCGGCAGCACAGACACTTGGCTTGAATGCCAACTGTCAGTTCGTATTGCCCGATTACACTTCGATGGCATCGTCTACCGATGCATGCGGAACAGTTACCTTGACCCAATCGCCACTTGCCGGGGTTGCCATTACAACTCAGTTGAATGCAACCATCATTGCAGAGGACGAAAGCGGTAACACCGCCACCTGTACGTTCTTCGTAAACCCTGTGGGAATGCAGGTTTCAGTTCAAGGAACAGATGCCACCTGTAGCTCGGGAACCAACGGAAGCGCAACGGTGACCGTAACCGGTGGAACAGCACCTTACACAGAAGATTGGGGAGGGTTCGATCCTTCGGCCCTTGCTGCTGGTAATTATGCTGTGATTGTTACAGACGTCAACGGATGCCCAGCAACCGGAAGCGTTACCATCGGTGCAGGTCAGGAATTCCAGATCGAAGTTTCTCCGAGTGGAGTAGTGGAGATATGTCAGGGAGAATCGGTTCAATTGAGTGTTCCTTCTGGCTATGCAGCTTACAACTGGAGCACGGGGGCAACCGTTTCAACCATCAATGTTTCCAATGAGGCAACTTATTGGGTAAGCGTTGTAGATGGTAACGGTTGTGTCAGCAATACCGATACGGCCCAGGTCGTGTTCTTTGACGAGGTGACACCACAAGTGGTGGTGGCTTCCAACGGGCTGCTCACATCCTCAAACGACACGGCACAATCGTACCAGTGGTATTTGAACGGAAGTCCTATTCCGGGTGCTACTGGGTTTGAGCACTGCCCATCGGTAAGTGGTAACTATCAGGTTGTTCTGATAGACCATAACGGATGTGAGGTGGAAAGTAGCGTTTACGAGATCACGTTCAATCCGGATGCCCCATGTCTTGTAGGGGTTGAAGAATACGGTCTTTCACTCAACGTCTTTCCAAATCCATCAAACGGCTTGTTCACCGTTAAGTACGAACTCGCCCACGATGCGCTGATGGAGTTGCTTGTGTTCGACATGCTTGGCAATAGGGTTACAGACGCTATGCGTACGCGGACCACAAGCGGAGTTCAGACAATAGATCTTTCTCATATGGCAGATGGCGTTTACATGCTCCGCGTGGCACTTGATGAGACGAACGTCATCCAACAGCGACTCATTCTTGTCAAGTAAACCTTGGTTGAAACGCTTCAGGAACCCCGTTCATACATCATGGGCGGGGTTCTTTTTTGATGGTGCACTATACGTAAATTTGAATCGTAATAGTAACAGTTCGGAATGAATGGATATTTGACCGTATGAACATCTTGCTGAAGCATAAAGGCTCCGACTATGAAGCTGATCTCTCGATGGGAACGGATCTTTCAATTCCGATTGCACCGAATGCAGAACTGAATGCCTATTTCGCCAAACCGGTGATGATGGAGCCGTTTGTCATGGGAGATTGGATCGGAGAGGTGCGGAAAGGCGCATCGGTCAATTACCGGAACATTTCCTTCAATCCGCATGGCAATGGAACGCATACGGAATGTGTCGGACACATTGATGAAGAGATTCATAGTGTGAATCAGCATTTCAAGCAGTATCACTGTTTGGCTCAGGTTGTTTCCGTTGAGCCTACGGCTGAAACCAATGGCGATCTGGTGATCGGACCGGATCAGCTTGAGGAGTTGGAAAAGGTGGATGCGGTCATCATCCGAACCTTACCCAATGATTCGGGAAAACGAACGCGGAATCATTCCGGGACCAATCCGCCTTACCTGAAAGCAGAAACGGTTGCTGCCTTGGTGGCGGCCGGATGCAGGCACCTCATTCTTGACCTGCCGAGTGTCGATCGGGAAGAGGATGGAGGTAAACTACTGGGCCATAGGGCTTTCTGGAATTATCCGGAGGCTCCACGCTTCGATTGCACCATAACGGAATTGGCCTTCATACCTGACACTGTTGAGGATGGGTTGTATCTTCTTAACCTGCAGGTTGCACCTTTTGAGAATGATGCCGCCCCAAGTAGACCGGTTATATTTCCGCTGAAAGCCGTTTGAAATCACAACCTTTGCTCCATGAATGTTGAGTTGCTCCGTGAATTCTGTCTTGGTCTGAAAGGAGTGGAGGAGGGCTTTCCATTCGGAGCGGAAACAATGGTGTTCAAGGTGATGGGCAAGATGTTCTGCCTCTGTGGACTGGAACACACCCCGTTGCAGTTCAACGTGAAATGCGACCCCGAAAAGGCCATCGAGCTGCGCGAAACGTATTCAGGAGTCATTCCAGGTTATCACATGAATAAGCAGCACTGGAACACCATCGTGATGGACGGATCCTTCGCTGATGACCTTGCGAAACAATGGATCCTTGACTCGTATGAGCTGGTAGCGGCCTCGCTTTCGAGTAAGTTGAAGATGGAATTGAATAATTTACCATGAAAGCATTCTTTAGGAAAACAGCGGGCTATTTCCTGCAAGGACTATTGTTCATCACACCTATCGGGGTCACGGTCATCGTGATACTGTGGTTCGTGAATCTGCTGGATGAGCTTTTTGAGCCGCTTTTCGAAGGCTTGCTGCCGTATCATATTCCCGGGTTCGGACTTCTATTCTCCTTTTTCTGGCTGGCCGTACTAGGTTATCTTATTGCCCATTTGGTTTCGCGGTCTGCTGAAACGTGGTTTGATGGTCTGATGAACCGTGCTCCATTGATCAAGGTGATCTACTTTTCAGTCAAGGATCTTATTACGGTTTTCTTCGGGAAGGAAGATAAAATGGGAAAACCTGTGAGGGTGTGTGTGCAACGTGATCCAGAGCAGTATAAGTTCGGATTCATCACACGGCATGATCTTTCCGACTTCAAATTGAGCGAGGACTTCATTTCCGTGTACTTCCCGTTCTCCTATGGCGTAATGGGAAATCAGATGGCAGTGAGAAGAACAGACGTGGAGCTACTGGATATGCCTTCTTCTGAAGTGATGAAGTTCATTGTTTCCGGTGGGGTGGTTCAGAAGAGCGAACCGGACGCGTCAAAGACTGCCAAGTAGGGCGATCACGTCTTCCTCACGAGGAGTCGCAGGAACAAGAACATTCCGATTGCCTTGTGAACGTAGGAAATCAGCAGTTGTAGTTCCTATCGCCACCAGTATTGGCGCTTTTCCTGAAACGTTTTTCAAATACGTTGCTGCGTTGGATGGGCTGGTAAGGAATGCCACATCGGTATGCGGTACGGTTGCGTTTTCTTCCTTTACGGTTCTGTAGATGGGTATGAAGGTCCGTTGAGACAACGGAATCGCAGACCGTATCCGTTCGGAGCCACCTTCGGCACCGACAAAAAGAACAGTATCCTTTCCAACGGTACGCGACAGATTGTCGCCCAGCTCGTTCATGTTTCCGGTATTACCAATGAAATCGGGGAAGATCCCGAAAGACCTTACAGCCTTGGCAGTTGCCGCTCCCACCACGCCTATCCGTGTGTTCTCTGGCGGAGAATAGCTTGCCAGAAGTAGCTTGGCACCGTTGGAACTCGCAATGAATATCCAGTCGAATTCCTTTTCTATCCGGAATGGAATCGGTTCAATCCTTATCAATGACCGATGATGAACATCCCACCCGTTCCTGCTCATGAAGTCAAGCAGCGAACTGTTTGCAGGGAGGTCGCGTGATATGAAAATGGACCGTTTCACACCTCTTTGAGGGAAGCAACCACTTCCTGCGCCAAAGCTTCCACCTCGGTTCCTGTCCTTTCCGCAATACGTACCGGAGCGTTCCACGCATCGGCTACGCAGGCCTTGACCGTGAGCTTGCCTTCGTGCGCTTCGCAGTAGGCGCCCAGCGGCATCTGGCACCCTCCCTCAAAGAGGTTCAATATTCTGCGTTCTACGCCTATTCTTCGTGCGCAATCGTCATTGTTCAACTTCGAAACAATAGTTCGAAGGTCGGTGTCTGATTCGCGAATCTGCAAGCCGAGCACACCTTGGGCAGGTGCCGGAATGAATTCATTCGGGTTCAGTTTCAACACATGGAACTCAGAAAGATCCAATTCCAATCGTTCTACACCGGCAGCAGCCAGCATAATGGCGTCATAGTTGCCTTCGCGTAGCCTATTGATGCGGGTTGGTACGTTTCCCCTTAGATCCTTTATCTCCACATCGGGTCGATGGTGTAGCAGTTGCGATTTCCTTCTGGCAGATGAAGTGCCGATGACAGCATTTTGGATGAACTCGAATTTCTTCGATGGATCGACTTTTTCCTTTCGTATCAACAGAAGATCTCTCGGGTCTTCGCGTTCGGATACAGCGGCAATGACCAGTCCTGCAGGGTGTTCTGTAGGGAGGTCTTTATGGGAATGAACTGCTAGATCTATCTCTGCAGAGAGTAGCTTCTCTTCCAATTCCTTGGTGAAGAATCCTTTACCTTCCATTTTATCAAAACTCAGATGCTGGATCACATCACCTTGTGTCTTGATTATCTTTATTTCCACTTGGTGGCCCAGTGCATTCAATTGGTCTTCCACATGATGCGCCTGCCACAAGGCAAGATCGCTTCCTCTCGAACCGATTACGATTTTCCTGCTCATCCTTTCAACATGATTTCCTTGGCCATTTTCATTGGCACGCTGATGTATTTCTTTTCCATATACTCCATCATCTTTTCCAGAACCTCGCGCGATTTCGGATCCAATGCTTCGAGCTCCTTATTGAAAACCTGGGTTACTGCACGCTCTCTTATTCCCTTTACTATCTGCGGAATCTCTTTCATGGAAAGCTCCACTTTACGTTCGCGGAGAAGATGCTCGAATTCGTTTATCTTATCGGCTATGAGCCGCTTGCACACTTCAAGTTCCTTCTGTCGCTGCTCCAGGTTTTTACGTGCTTCGTCCTTCAGGTCTTCAATACCTATGTAGTGTACGTTATTCTTCCGCAACACCTCTTGTTCCAGGTCTGATGGCAATGCCAGATCCACGATCACTTTCCGGGAAAGGTCGTTGCCGATCAATTGGCGATACAAACGATTGCTGATAATAGGCTGAGCCGCACCTGTGCACGTGATAAGGATGTCGAAATGCTCATTGAACTGATGTAACTGGCTTAATGGTAAAGCGGTGCCTTTGAGCGATTCGGCCAATGCTGCTGCTTTTTCGAGCGTGCGATTGAAGACGGTCACTTTTCCGTAAGGCGCTTTTTTAAGGTATTGGGCCATGGTCTGGTTGGTCTGTCCGGCCCCGATCATGACAATGTGTGGTGCATGATCGATCTCCACTTCGCGCATTTTTCGGTAGGCCAATGACACTACAGACACGGGATTCTGTGCAATCTGTGTCTGTGTGTAAATGAGCTTTGCAGCCTCGATGGCCGAGCGCACTAAAAGACGCAATCGATCGCCTGTGACCCCGATGCGTTGGCATTTCTCGTAGGCTTCGCGCACCTGTGTGATGATTTCCCTCTCACCTACAACCAACGAATCGATGGAGCTGGAGACATAATAGAGGTGTTGTAGTGCCTTTTCGCCTTCAAACGTTCGGCTATGGTTGGCGGCCCATTCAATTTCGCCCGTTCCCCATTCAGGATTGAATGCTGCGAAGAATTTTTTCCGGAATGCCTCGTCCAATTCCTTGTCAGAAACCATCAGGAATTCTACCCGGTTGCATGTGGAAACGTAGAGAAGCTCATCCAGTTCCATCTCTGATCGGAGATGCGTAAGCCGTGCTTCCAACGCATCATCCTCGATGTGTAGTTTCCCGATCTCCTTGAGTTCGGTGGTCTTGTGCGTAAAAGCGATGGTTTTGAATGATTCCATGAAGTGCTCTGAACTTCGCAGCGCGAAGATCGGTCAGTAATTTGTTTACCGTGTCATGGAAGTGTCATGGAATGAAAAAGCCGCTCCACAGATGCGGAGCGGCTTTCATCAACGCTGAGGGGTCTATTACTTCTTCAATAGGTCTCTGATCTCTCCAAGAAGAACTTCTTCTTTTGATGGTGCTGGTGGAGCGGCCGGAGCAGCTTCTTCCTTCTTCTTAGCACTGTTCAACGCTTTGATCATCATGAAGATGGCAAAAGCAACAATGAGGAAATCTACAGTAACCTGAATGAAATTACCGTAGTTGATGGAAACGGCTGCTGCGGTTTCAACGCCATCGGCACCGATCACCGCTTCAGATAGAACATATTTGAAATCCGTGAAATTCACACCTCCCATCAGTAGACCGATAGGCGGCATCAATACGTCAGAAACAAACGATGCGACAATTTTTCCGAACGCGCCACCGATAATGATACCGATAGCCATGTCCATCACATTGCCTTTCATTGCAAACTCTTTAAACTCTTTTAGCATGATTTTTTGGTTTATTGGTTAATACTTGATTACGAATATACGTGATACACGTAGAATTTCAACGGTTTGTTGAATATTTTCTATCAGAAAGGTAAGCTATTTTTGGAAGATGAAGCAAAGGTTGATCTTTTCGTTGTTGATTTTTCCATTTTTCGCCTTGGCGCAACCGGAGGTTCAACTTACGGAAGCTAGTAGGGTGAGTTTGGTGACCTGTGGTCCGGGAGAGGAATTGTACGAAGCATTCGGTCATACCGCCATCAGGATCTCCGATCCCACAATGGGGTTTGATGCCGTGTACAATTACGGAACCTTTGATTTCGATCAGCCTGATTTCTATTGGAATTTCATTCAGGGAAGATCACTGTACATGCTGGCCGTTAACCGCTATTCCAACTTCATCCGTTCATACGAATACTACAATCGCACCGTGCGCGAACAGTTTCTCGATCTGACCTTGGAGCAGCGTCAGACCTTGCTCGATAAGCTGACCTGGAATGCGAAGAAGGAGAACCGGTAATACCTCTACGATTATGTCTTCGATAACTGTTCCACCCGCCCGCGCGACATCATTATGGAGGCATTGAATGGGAATGTTGTCTTCGATACCACACATCTAGGAGACGATCGGCTTTCTATCCGTGAGTTGACAGACCTCTACATTCTAAAGGAACAACCGTGGGGCGATCTGGGTATCGATCTTTGCCTGGGAGCGGTCATCGACCGTCCTGCCAGCGCCATGCAATACATGTTCCTACCGGAGAAACTGGAAGAAGCGTTCGATCATGCGTACACGGAACGCAACGGAACCCGAATTCCGCTGGTGCTGGAGAAGCAGACCACCTTCAAGGCGTTGCCTATGGTGCGCGAGAAAAGCTGGTTTGTTCCGCAGATCATCTTCGTTGCCATTCTTCTGTTCAGCGCGGTTTTCCTTACCATCTTCCGTGCGGCAAAACGCTCTACCCGCATTTTTGACGGCTTCATTTTCATGATGACCAGTTTCATTGGGTGGAATGGCATTTTCCTTTGGTTCTTCACCAATCATTTCTCTGCCGATCAGAACTGGAACATCCTTTGGGCCCTACCTACCAATGCCATTTTCGGCTTTGCGCTACTTAAGAAAGAGCGTCCTGTATGGACCGGTCATTACGCGCTGTTCCTCATCATACTATATGCTGGACTGTTGGTCGGTTGGAATTTCGTTCCGCAACTCCTGCATCATTCGCTCAAATTCGTGGTTCTACTTCTTCTTTTCGTTGCTGTGGGAGTTTTTCGGGCCAGCAGGATAAAGTAGTTTCAGCGTGGAGGTGCAGATGCCAGTTTTATCTGCATAACGGTGGCAATGCTTAAGGCCCGCTCTTTAGCAAGATGCGCTTTCGTTCCAGAGAAATAGGAGTCAACCGTTTGGTTGAAATGCAGGAGCCAACGGTCAAAATGTTCTTTTCTGAGCGGTTCTTTCAAATGCAGTTGCATGTGCACACGCAAGGGATTTCCGCTGTATCGGTCAGAGCCCAATAACTGGTCTTCCCAAAAGTCAGCCAATCTCGGAAGGTGCTCGTCCAGATTCAGATGCACCACTTCAGTGAATAGAAAACCGATGAGGTCGTCTACAAGAAGTCTGTTGTAGAACTCGCGTATCACCAATTCGATGTCGTACCGCGTTGCAATGTCAGATCTGGCGGTCATGAGGCAATGGATCGGAGATTGTCAAACACGATCTTCTTGTTCTTCAGATTTCCTGATTCCAGTTGCTCGATCAATTGCTTCATGGCACAACAGTAATCATTGAACAGCAGGTCCAGATTGATGTGCATCATGTTTTCTGACATTTGCAGATGATGATGGTCCGATAGGATAATGGTGTTGGCCGGCAGCATGCAATGCGCCATGTGGCTTCTCAGCTGTCCGTACAGGTCAATGTCGCGGGCTGCACGTTCGTAGGCAGCAGGAAAAAGCCTGCGCAGCGCAAGACCGAAGCGTTTCTTGCCCTGACCTTTTGCCTTGAACGGAAGCGGATCGAGCAGCGCGCCTGCAGTTTCAATTCCATGAACCATGGCCGAAAGCAAATGAAGCCGCACATGGGCGGCTTTCATCTGTTCAACTTCATCCAATAGGAATTGCTTGGCGAATGCCTTGGAGTCCATTCTTTCCGTTCGGGTGCTTAGTTGGTTACAACGACAAGCACCTTCGAGTTCTGCCAGAATGCATCAGGATCGCTGATGAGGAGTTTCGCAACGCTCTTACCTTCTTCTACCAATTCGTAGCTGCCTTTCGGATGAGGCGTAATGAGTTCTGCCTTC
>JBFHEW010000054.1:0-9711 GCA_041583955.1 Bacteroidia bacterium
GGCTCGAACCCAGGACCCTAACATTAAAAGTGTTATGCTCTACCAGCTGAGCTATCGAGTCGTGCTTTTTAAAAGCGGTTGCAAATATATATTCTTGGGTTTGGAAAACCAACCTAAACGAAGGTTTTATGAATTAACTATTCAAGTATCTGTTAATCAGTTGGTTAAATCACTTCTCAACCTTGATGGAGTGTCCCATTTTATCTCTTTTTGTCTCGAGATAGAAGCGATTGTGATCGTTCGCATCAATTTCAATCGGCACATTATCCACTATTTGAAGGCCGTAACCGATAAGTCCTGTCCGTTTCTTCGGATTATTGCTCATCAGTTTCATCTTGCTTACGCCAAGATCGCGAAGGATCTGTGCCCCAATGCCGTAGTCGCGCTGGTCCATATCGAAGCCTAGCGCCAGGTTGGCCTCTACGGTGTCCATTCCTTGTTCTTGCAGCTCGTAGGCCTTCAGTTTATTCAGTAGGCCAATGCCCCGTCCTTCCTGATTCATGTACACAATGACTCCTTTTCCAGCTTTTTCAACCATGTCCATGGCTGCATGAAGCTGCGGTCCGCAATCGCAACGGCACGAACCGAAAATATCGCCTGTAACGCATGATGAGTGCACCCGGACCAGGATCTCCTCGTCATCTTCCCATGTTCCTTTTACCAAAGCCAGATGCGTTTGGTCGTTGGTGGTCTGCTTGTAAGCCACAAGTTTGAAGTCGCCCCATTGTGTGGGCATGTTCACCCTTATCTGTCGCTCAATGAGCGATTCGTGCTTGACCCGATACGCAATGAGGTCTTTGATCGAAACCAGCTTCAGATCGAACTTCTTTGCTATTTCAATTAGATGGGGGAGGCGCGCCATCGTGCCATCCTCGTTCATTATCTCAACAATGACACCCGCAGCTTCAAAACCTGCCAAACGTGCCAGGTCAATGGCAGCTTCGGTGTGGCCGGCTCTGCGTAGCACACCACCTTTTTTGGCCTTCAGCGGAAAGATGTGGCCTGGTTTGCCGAGTTCTTCCGGCTTTGTTTCCGGATTGATGAGTGCTTGAATTGTTTTAGAACGGTCACTTGCAGAGATACCTGTGGTACAACCATGTCCGATGAGGTCAACGGAAACGGTAAAAGGCGTTTCGTATGCGGCATTGTTGTTCTGAACCATTAGGTCTAGGCCAAGCTCCACACAACGGTCCTCAACGAGTGGCGCACAGATAAGTCCGCGACCGTGGGTTGCCATGAAATTGATCATTTCGGGAGTTACTGCACGAGCCGCAGCCACAAAATCCCCTTCGTTTTCGCGGTCTGCATCGTCAACAACTATTACGATCTTACCGTCTTTAATGTCCTGAATGGCCGATTCTATGCTATCCAGTTTTATCTCTTCTTCTGCCATTTTCTAAAATTGAGCGCAAAGGTACTCAATCGAAACACCTTTATGACCTTAACTGTTCAGATACAGTTGGCCGTTGTTCACCACAGCCACGGCAAGCCCCGTCAGCTCCGCACCGATAAGTGGCGAATTGTAAGAAAGACTCTTGATATCCTGCTTGTTGTACACCCACTTCAGTGTTGGTGTAAAAACAGTTATCTCGGCTGTGTTTCCTTCTTGAATGGTAGGTGTATGGATGCGCAGCACCTTGCGCGGCCCGGTAGTGAATTGCTCAATGATCTGTTCGAGTTTCATTTTGGTAGAGAGGGCTTCCAACGCAACTGAAAATGCTGTTTCAAGCGAGATGATGCCTGCCTCAGCGGCACTGAATTCCGAGAATTTGGCTTCGATCTCGCAAGGTTCGTGGTCCGAGATGATGGCATCGATGGTTCCATCGGCCACTCCTTCTATGAGTGCTTCAATGTGTTCGGTGCTCCTGAAAGGCGGAACCACCTTGTAATTTGGTTCGAAGTCGGCAATGGCTTCATCTTTCAGGGCAAGGTGATGTGCCGGAACACTGGCAGTCACTTTCAGGCCTTTTGCCTTCGCCTCTCGGATAAGATCTACCGAACCCTTGGTTGTAATGTGTGAGAAATGCACCGCCACATCAGAATACTCGGCCAGATAGAGGTCGCGTGCCACAATGACTTCCTCGGCCAAGGCTGGAATTCCTTTGAGGCCGATGCTCGTGTTCATTTCGCCTTCATGCATCTGGCCACCACTTGCCAGAAGTTCATCTTGGCAGAAAGTGTAGAACGCCATATTCAGGTTCTTGCTGTATTGAAGTGCCAGATTCTGAAGTTTTGTGTTTGCAATGGTGTGCTTTCCATTGCTTACTGCAACAGCACCGGAGGTTTGCATGTCAAACATCTCAGCCAGTTCAACTCCGTTCAATCCTTTCGTTACTGCACCTATCGGTAGGGCATCCACCACGTGGCCCTCTGCTTTTTTCAGTAGGTAACGGATGTCAGATTTGCTATCGACAACCGGGTCGGTCTGTGGCGAAACGGCCACTTTTGTGAAACCGCCTTGGGCTGCAGTGGTCAATCCCGATTCAATGTCTTCCTTGTATTCCTTTCCAGGGTCTCCGAAGGTGGCGTAAAGATCCACCCAGCCGGTGGAGATATAAAGGTCATCTCCTTCAATTACCTCATCAACTCCATCTGTGTCAAGGTCATTTCCAATGGTGGATATGATTCCATCTGAAATAAGGACATCCGTTGTTTTTCCGTTGTGAATGGAGGTCGGGTCAATGATCTTGGCAGAGCGTATGAGTATTTGCATGGCTATAGTATTCGGATCAGAACAGTTTCGAACAAAAGGCAGAGTAGGGCAAGGATGAGAAACAGACGCCACAGCTGTTTGCCGTCATGAATTTCCTGGATGGTATTGAAAAGGGATTCTGTGTTCCCATCAACGATACTCAGGTTGGTGATTCCGAGGTCTTGCGCAAGTCGTGTCAGTTCGTCCGTGGTCAGAAACTTCATATCGCTTTCGGTACGGTTGAAATTGAAACTCAGCTGCTGCAACGTGTCGCCCTTGCTTGATCGGAGCAGATAATGTCCGTCTTTCGTAATCTGGTCGTGGACAAGGATACCGGCTCCATTCGGCCTTGCTATTCGTTCAGGTTTGAAGGATGTTGATGCATCCATATCGGTTATTTCCAATGTTTCCGAACCTAGCACATTTGGGCTGATAGGTATGAGTTCGTTGGACCCGATGACCTCCATGCTTACTCCGTTCGATACGCTGTTCAACGCAATATTGTAGAAGGTAGGAACGAAAAGCGCGTGTCTGTGGAAATTGGTCCAATCATCCCGGAGAGGAACGGAGAGTACATGACTGTTTCCTTTTTCCAGCCTGTAGGACGAAAGCAATGGTTGTCCATTGGCCAACGAAAGCAAACGTTCTGAAGAAGCGGTGTTTCTAACCTGCGTGCCGAAATGTCTGTTCACCACCGGTAGGTCTATTCTGTCTTCCCATTCGGTGAACACGTTTTTAAACACCTTGCTTTTCAGGTTTACGCCTTCAACTTTCAGCTTAGAACTATCTGAAGCGCCAAGTTGCTCGGCTCCGATCGCCAATAGCAATTCGTTCGTGCTGCTCAGGTCCGGTTTCGCTGATGGTATGTAAAGGAGACTTCCTCCTGCAGAGACGAATTTCATCAGCTCCTGGATCATTCCTGACGAAAACCCTGGAACCTCGTTCAGTACCACAAGATCGGTAGTATTGAGAGTGGAGTAGTCCAATGCTCCATCAGAAACCGCGGTGTAAACGAAGTTGCCCTCTGCGCTGAATAGTTTGGAAATGGAGTTTGATGCCGATGCCCCATCTACGCTTAGCACGTTTATCTCATTGGCCAAATTGAATGAGAGATGATAGCGGTCATCGTACGTAATGGGGTAATCCTGAATGGAGACCTCGATCCGCTGGAGACCGCTTGCCGCATTGGTGAAATTCAGCTCCAGGTCTTCAAAGCTTTCTGCCGAAACATTGGTTGTTCCTACAGACCGTTGCACACCGTTGAGCGTCAGCTTGACAGACACGTTTTCGATGTCTTTGTCACCGGCATTCCTGATTCTGACGTGCAGGATATCCGGTTGAAGTGATAGCCGCGATGGTGTGTCGAACCAACAGCTGTCTATATAGATATTCGATTCAACCTTTGATGTTACCGGGACTATATAAATACTTAGTAATGAGTCTGTTGTGTTTTTAGTTGGGGTTGATGTTTTTGCTTGAAGGTCAGAAATGAAATAAAGGCTTGAAGGGGTGTTTGCGTCAAATACGGATGATGCTCTCGACACCACGTCATCTAACGTTCTTACCTGCGCAGATGATCGTACGGACGCTACTTCATTCTTGAATTCCTCGAATGACAGATTGCGGAAGTGGGCCGCAGAAAAATCGTTGGTTAGCAAATGCAATTCGGCACCGTTTGCATAGGCTGAGCCTATTTCAATGGCCTTGGCCTTGGCTTCTTCCAAGAGACTACCGGCTTCGCCTTCGGCACTCATGCTGAATGAGTTGTCTACATAAACGATGACAGCGTTTGAACCTGCAATGGCCTTGTTGCCTGTAGGAATAACGGGCCTGGCAAATGCCAGAACCAAGAAAATGATGGCCAGAATCCGCGAAAGTAGAATGAGCAGATTCTTGAGTTTGTTCCTGCTCTTCGTCTCAATTTCAACATCTTTCAGAAAACGGATGTCAGAGAAATAGACTTTCTTGAACCGTCTGAAATTGAATAGGTGAATAATGATCGGAACCGAAATTGCAGAGAGCGCAAACAGGAATTCGGGATAGGCGAAACTCATTAAAGCGCAAAGGTAGAAAAAGGGTTAAAGGAAAGATGGTAAAACGTAAAAGGTTGTGCGCTTATTTCCACGTATTCACGCACGTTTTTCTTTTTTCATTTTCCTCCATTCCTAAACCGGGTATTCCATCCTCACATGGTAGATGTTCAGGAGCTTCTTTTTAAAGATGGAACGCACTTCAGTGATGTCGCGGAGCGTGATGTTCGCGCTATCGAACTGGCCCTCATTGAACTGACGGTCGATAATGGAGTCGACCAATTTGCCGACTGATTCGGTAGAGTACTCTGGAAGGCTGCGACTGGCTGCTTCCACGCTATCTGCCATCATCAGTACGGCCATTTCCTTTGTGAACGGCTTGGGTCCTGGGTAGCTGAAATGCTCTTTGTCCAATTCACCTTCAGGAAAATTGGACAGATATGACTTATAGAAATATTGCACGGTCGAAGTCCCGTGATGTGTTCTGATGAAATCGATCAATTGCTCAGGCAGGCCGTTCTTCTTTGCCAATTCAATCCCTTTAATGACATGATTGATGATGATCTTGGCGCTTTCCTCAAACGAAAGATCATCATGCGGATTGACACCGGTGACCTGATTCTCAACGAAATACATCGGAGCGTAAAGTTTACCGATATCATGGTACAGTGCTCCGGTCCTCACAAGTAGTGCATTCCCACCTATCTCGTAAATGGCGGTTTCCGCGAGGCTTGCAACCTGTAACGAGTGCTGAAAGGTACCAGGGGCCTCTGAGGCCATTTGCCTGAGTAGCTTGTGGTTGGTATTGTTCAACTCTAGCAGGGTCACCTCAGAAATGAATCCGAAAAGTTTTTCAAATAGGAAGATGAGCGGGTAGGCGAGAAGCGTAAGACCTACGCTACCGGCAAACCACGCAAACATGCTCAGGTCTATGTTCTTGATGTTGCCTTCCTGCATAATGGCAATGCTGAAATAGCTCGCGCTGTAGGTCACGAACACGATGAGCATGGAAACGAACAACTGCGAGCGGTTCTGAAGGCTAAGAAGGGAGAAGATGGCTATGATGCCGGCTATCAACTGCAGAAACATGAACTCAAACCCATTGGGAGCTTCAAACCCAACTATGATCAGGCCTACGATGTGAGCGAACAGCGCAATTCGGCTGTCGAAAAAACTTCGAACAATGACAGGCAGTAGGCAGAACGGAACCAGATAGAGATTGATGTTCGGAATACGTTGAACCACACTGGAAGTAACGATCATCCCGAGTATCAATATCAGAAGGAAAGTTACCTGCCAGTTGTTCTGTGCGAGGTCTGTTCTATACTTTATGAGGAACATGTAGAACATGAGAAGAACAATGGAGACCATGATCACCTGCCCCAGTAGAATGAGCGAGTAACTTCCTGTAGAGCCTAATCGGGATTGATACTCTTTTCGGAGTGACTCAAGGATCAGAAACTTCTCAGCATCCACCATATCACCTCGACCAATGACCATCAGTCCTTGCGGTATCATGCCGCGTGTGGTGGATAACGAGCTCAATTCTTCGTTCAGATCGCGTTCGGTGGTTTCTGCGTCATAGATCACATTCTGGATGAGATTCTCGGAAAGGATATTTGCGACCATTGCTTGGTCAATGCCATTGAAAGTTTCAAGGTCCTTTCTGATCTTAGCGTATGCTGTTTGAACAGTGTAAAAGTCCTTCAGATCAACCTGCGTGGCCACATTCCCGTTCAGTACATACACCAACCGCCCATCTTGGAGTTGCTCCAATTCTTCGGTTTTACGGAGTATGCCTTTCCTGTATATGGAACGGATAACGGTTTGACCGGCCTCAAGATTACGGTCAAGCTTCCTCAACGATCTTGCGTTGCTGGAATCCGGTTTGAACGCAGCAATGAACTTGGCTTTGAATCCTTCCTCGGCTTTTTCTTTGGCCGTTTCATCCAACTTAAGGTAGGTCTTGGCGTTATCGCGGATCTGCTTGGTTTCAGCATCCAACTCGGCCTTAGGCTTTTCAATGGCAAAATTGAAGGGTGCCACAAGGTCTTCGTGGCCCCACGGACGGCCTTTCTGATATTCGTATTTGAACTTACCTTCTTTAGGCAGTAGAACAACGATAAGCAGTCCGGTGATGACGAACAGAACCGCACGTTGCAGCTTTTCGTGGTTATTGCGTATGTCCGAGAAGAAATTCTCCATGAATCAAGCCACTAAGCTAAGCGAATTATTGCGTTCGTAACAGGTAGCTTCAACCTCATTTTCAATGCACGAGAAATCACTACTTTCGCACGAAATTGAACTGATCAGGTGTTATCGGACAGACAGGCGGTTGGCTTTGAACCCCATCTGGTAACCAAAGAATGAA
The DNA here is from genome assembly GCA_041583955.1 of Bacteroidia bacterium. GTDB lineage: Bacteria > Bacteroidota > Bacteroidia > UBA10329 > UBA10329 > UBA10329. The sequence continues at coordinate 7,094 of JBFHEW010000054.1, forward strand.
CTAGTAATAAGCAAAATGAAAGAAGTATATATCGTTTCGGCAGTGCGCACGCCCATGGGAAGTTTCAATGGTAAATTGTCTTCTGTGGCTGCACCTAGGTTAGGTGCAACTGCCATTAAAGGTGCTGTGAGCGCAGCCGGTGTTGACCCGAAAGAAGTACAGGAAGTGTTCATGGGAAATGTGCTATCCGCAGGATTGGGACAGGCTCCTGCGCGTCAGGCGGCCATCTTTGCCGGATTGTCTGACTCTGTGCCATGCACCACTGTCAATAAGGTCTGTGCATCAGGAATGAAAGCCATCATGTTGGCAGCGCAGAGCATCATGCTTGGAGACAACGATGTGGTGGTTGCCGGTGGAATGGAGAACATGAGTTCGGTGCCGCATTATCTTCCTGGTTCACGCTTGGGAACGAAGTATGGCAACATCACCATGATAGATGGCCTTGCGTATGACGGACTTCGTGATGTTTACAACGATTACGCCATGGGAATGGCCGCAGAACTCTGTGCAAAGGATTGCAACATCAGCCGAGAAGATCAGGACGCCTACGCCATTCAAAGTTACAAGCGTTCCGCTGCTGCTTGGGAAGCAGGGGCATTCAAGAACGAGATTGTTCCGGTTGAAGTTCCTCAGCGAAGAGGCGATGCATTGGTGGTCGATACGGACGAGGAATTCACCAACGTTTTCATGGACAAGATACCTGGCCTACGACCAGCCTTCACCAAGGAAGGAACGGTTACTGCCGCAAACGCGTCAACCATGAATGATGGCGCTGCAGCCGTGGTTTTGATGAGCAAGGAAAAGGCAGATGCGTTGGGAATCAAACCATTGGCAAAGATCACTTCGTTTGCCGATGCAGCACAGGCCCCGGAATGGTTCACCACAGCACCTTCCAAAGCATTGCCCAAGGCATTGGACAAGGCAGGTTGGAATATTGCCGATGTCGATCTTTTCGAGATCAACGAAGCGTTCTCAGTTGTTGCTTTGGCAAACAATCAGATACTGAAATTGGATGCGAGCAAAGTGAATGTGAACGGTGGAGCTGTATCATTGGGACATCCGCTTGGTTGTTCGGGAGCGAGGATCATCGTTACCTTGATCCATGCCCTGAAGAACAAGGGTTTGAAGAAAGGCGCGGCCGGAATCTGCAATGGTGGTGGTGGCGCAAGTGCATTGACTTTGGAAGTGATCTAACACAATCGAATGCCAACATACGGCATCTGTAATCTAAGCGTCATCCCGTGCAGGGAAGAGCCTTCTGACAAGAGTCAGATGGTTACTCAATTGCTTTTCGGAGAGAGTTTTGAGGTCATTGGTAAACGCAACCAATGGCGTAAGGTCCGAAACGGACTCGATGGCTACGAAAGTTGGATCGATGAAAAGCAGTTCGTAGAAATAGATCAGAACGCGTTTGAAGCACTGAATAAGAAATTACCCGTGTGCGCTTCCGATCTGGTTCAACTGGTGAAGCACGTGAAAACGGGTGCCATGATACCTGTGTTGGCCGGAAGTTCGCTACCGAACTATCAGCAAGGGACCATTGCCTTCGGTGACGATCAGTTTGAGTTTGATGGAGAGATCAATCATCCCGACCCGGATGAAGCACGCAGGCAACTCGTAGAATTTGCAATGGTGTTCAGAAACGCACCGTACCTCTGGGGTGGTCGTTCCCCGTTCGGTATCGATTGTTCTGGATTGATGCAGGTATTGTACAAGATGGTCGGGATTCCGCTACAGCGGGATGCATACCAGCAGGCCGAAGAAGGCTATACATTGAGTTTTGTAGAAGAAGCCGAGTTGGGCGATCTGGCTTTTTTCGATAATGACGAAGGCAAGATCATTCACGTAGGCATGTTGGTGGGGCCGAACGCCATCATTCACGCATCAGGTAAGGTGCGGGTTGATAAACTCGACCATCAGGGCATTTTCAACGTGGATACCGGTAGGTACAGCCACAAGTTGAGATTGATCAGACGAGTGCTGGACTAGATTGCGCGCATCCGGTTGTTACGCGGATTGTGGCTTCTTTGCAGACAAGAGTAGTGTGTCGCGGTTGTTGTTGGATTCAGTAAACCGCAGCCGCTTTCGGCTCATCCATCCAAAGACCCGTTTCAAGAATCACCCCGATCCTTAATGTCATGAACGAAGGATTCTGTTCCCAGCCACCGAAAGGCGTTGGTATTTCGGCTCCGGTATGGAAAATGGCACTTGTGGCGAAGTTGATCCCTATGTGCGGTTTCATGATGAATTGCGGTGCAATGGTCCATTTGTACGCGAATTCAATTCCCAGCTCAAACTGCTTCTTCTCAATTTCAACCGAAGATTCGTTCAGCAAAGTTCCTGTAGAACCGACTAAGGAAGATGGGCCTCCGGTAATGGTCTGTGTTGACTCTCCTTTGTAATTCAGCTGCCAGCTTGGATGGAACAGCACCGCCAGATGAAACTTGCGGCTTAGTTCAATCACAGGCTTTATGTAGAAACCGAGGTAGGTGATGTTGGCCTTCTCATAGACATCTACATCAATAGTTGCGGTTCCTCTGTTCGGGGCAGTTCCCGTATCCACTTCGGCATATGCAGGAAATCCGATGTCGTAACCGCGGCCAGAGAACTGAAAACCA
>JBFHEW010000055.1:0-9649 GCA_041583955.1 Bacteroidia bacterium
CGGAGGATTGCGGTGGCTGTACGTACGTCACCATCAATAGCAACGATTTTGAGGGAGGCTGGGGAATCTGGAACGATGGTGGTTCAGACTGTGCACTCTCATCGAACGCAAGCTATGCCAATAGCGGAAGCTACTCCATTCAGTTACGCGACAATTCAGGTGCTGCTTCGTCTGCATTCACAGACAACCTCAACTTGGCTGATTTCTCTGAATTGACCATTTCGTTCTCTTACGTTGCCGTAAGCATGGACAACCCGAATGAGGATTTCTGGCTACAGGTTTCTACCGATGGCGGCTCTAACTATACCACCATTGAAGAATGGAATCTTGGTGACGAGTTCCAAAATGACGTTCGATACAACGAATCAGTCGTGTATGGAGGTCCTTTCACATCTAGTACGCGAATCCGTTTCGTATGCGATGCATCCGGTAATAACGATTGGGTGTATATCGATGATGTAGTGATATCGGGTTGCCAAGGCGGACCGGTTTTACCAACCTGCAATGACGGTCTTCAGAACGGTGATGAAGAAGGCGTTGATTGCGGTGGCTCTGCCTGTGCACCGTGCGCTACATGTTCGGATGGCATCCAGAATGGAGACGAAGAAGGTGTTGACTGTGGCGGAAGCAGCTGCCAGCCTTGCAATACCAGCTGTTCATATGCACTCATCGATAGCAACGATTTTGAATCGAGCACCGGCATCTGGAACGATGGAGGTTCGGATTGCGCCTATGTCTCAAGTGGATACTCATACAGCGGATCGAGGTCTTTTCAGCTTCGCGACAATTCCGGAGTAAGCTCTTCCATGACCACTGATGCATTGGACCTGACTGCCTACGAAGAGGTAACGGTTCAGTTCATATTCCAAGCAATCAGCATGGAGAATGGCGAGGATTTCTGGTTGCAATATTCAACGGGCGGTTCATATACCACGGTGGCGGCCTATGCGGCAGGAACCAGCTTTGAAAACGGACTGTACTATCAAGGTACGGTGGTGATTCCTGGCCCATTCTCGGCCAACACCACTTTCCGATTCAGATGCGATGCTTCTAACAACAGCGATTGGGTTTACATTGACGATGTGGTGATCACTGGTTGTAAGAACAGCAGCTCTGCCCGTTTGGCCGACCCATTGACACAAGCCCCTCAGGAAGCCCGTGGGGTGGAACTATCTGAAGTGAATCTGTACCCGAATCCTACTAGCGATGTTTTGAACATAGAGTATCATTCCAATTCAGAATCAGCAGTTTCGCTGATTGTGATGGACATTGCAGGAAAGATGGTGCATTCATCATCGCTCAGCAGCTTTGAAGGCAACAATCGGTCTAGCCTATCCGTGAACGGGCTACCGGCCGGCATGTATGTTCTGAGCATTGTGGCCGACCAGCAGATCATCAATAAACGATTCGTGGTAAGGCCGTAGCCTCGTTAAAACCTTCTGATCAAAAGCCCGTCTGTTGCAGACGGGCTTTTTTTATTCCCTGTGATACCAGTAAATTCGTCAGGTTGAAAAGAACAGAATGAGCAAAGTAGAAGAAGCAGCTGAACGCTTAAAAACACTTACAGAAAGACCATCGAACGATGAGTTCCTGAACCTCTACGGACTTTACAAGCAGGCAACTGTTGGCAACAACAACACCTCTAAACCGGGCATGTTTGACATGAAAGGTCAGTTCAAATGGAAAGCATGGAAAGACAAGAGTGGCATGTCGCAGGAAGATGCCGCTGACAAGTATGTTGCTCTGGTTGACGAACTACTTGGAAAGTACAAGCATTCTTAGGCTGCCTGAGCCACGGGTATGCGTAGGTCTTCCGGATACTTCTCCTGTAGCGCCTTCACGCGAGGATTCATAACGGCAAACCAAAGTGGCGGAATCAGTGCCAATACGATCATTCCGGGGTAGCCGGTGGGCATTTGTGGCGCGTCATCGAAGTGCCGCAGGATCTGATACTTTCTACTTGCCTTGTAATGATGATCGCTGTGACGCGTAAGTTCAAACAGCAACAGTCTGCCCATAGGATGGTTGCTATTCCAGCTGTGTATTGGGAGTACTTTTTTAAACCCGTTGTCAGATCTGTGGCGGGCTAACCCGTAATGCTCCACATAATTGACAACTTCTAGCAAAGAGAAACCGATAACCGATGCTATGAAGGTGAGTACCATGGTCTGCACACCGAAAATGGCGGCTACAGCCACGAGCAGTCCGATCTGACAGATCGCATAGAAGATCATTTCATTACTCCAGTGGTACCATGGGAGGTGCTTCTTTCCAAGTCGCTCCAATTCGAGTTTCCAGGCTGACATGTACCCCATGAAAACAGACCTGAACCAGAACGTGTAGAACACCTCGCCATACCGCGATGTTGCCGGATCCTCCTCGGTGCTCACGTTCTTGTGATGTCCTCTATTGTGTTCAATGAAGAAGTGCATGTACTGCGCTGTAAGCAACAGGGCCTTTGCCATCCACTGCTCGTATTTCTTTTTACGATGACCTAATTCATGCGCCACGTTGATTCCGAATGCTGCGCATCCGATACCCATCGTGAATGTAAGTCCGGCTATTTCGTACAATGCCAAACCGGGCTGACTCACCGAATACATGAAGTAAATGAAAAGCCCCCACTGTGCAGGAACTATGGCGTAAACCAAGTAATCATAGATCCGATCATTCTTCTCTACCTCCTCCTCTGCTTCCGAAAGGTTGACAGTGGATCCTTTACTCAGTAACTCAATGACCGGAATCATTACGTACACGAACACGGGTAAGAACCAGGACCACATTCCTTTTTCGTGCAATGCGTAGAACCCGACAACAGGAATCAGAAAAACAAAAAGGTATTTAAGTGCTCTGAACTTATTCATGACAAATGGTTTTTGATTGATGCTAAAGTAGCAAGAATTTTGAGAAGTAAACTATTTATCCTTTTTAGTTTACTTTTGACCACATGGGAAGACAATCCGTGATAAAGGAGCGAATAAAGGATCCAGAAAAGAGGAATGCTTGGATTGAACTGCTGTCGGTGCAATTTCTGGAGCGTGGGATAAAAGATGTTTCCATTGACGAAGTGGTGAAACTCATTGGTAAATCCAAAGCCACCATTTACAAGCACTTTGAATCTCACCACGAGATAGTGGCCTTGGTAATTGCAAAAAAGCTGGAAGAACTGCAATATTTCGTACCCATACTTCGCGATCAGAACAAGTCATATAAAGAGCGATACGTTCTGGCGGTAGCCTACATTTCCAAACACTTGGGCGATGTCAGCAACCTGTTCCTATCGGACTTGAAAGAGATCTACCCTGACCTTTGGGAGTTGATCAATGGATTCAAGGTAATGGCATTGACCGAACTACGTTCGTTTTACGTGAATGGTGTCGTAGATAAGGTCTTCGAAGACCTGAACCCCGACCTGATGGTGCTCAGTGACGAACTGTTCTTTGATGCCCTCACCAATCCTGAATACCTGACCTCCAAGGGTCTCGATCTTCAAGGAGCATTCGAAAGTTATTTCCGTATGCGTTTCTACGGCATTCTGAAGCAGGATTGATCTGCTACTTTCGCTCTTGTGAGAATTGCAGTGATAGGCGGTGGTGCAGCTGGCTTTTTTTCGGCCATAGCAGCAAAGGAGAATCATCCTCATGCACACGTCACGATATTCGAGAAATCCCAAAAGGTACTGTCTAAGGTGAAAGTATCTGGAGGTGGACGATGCAACGTGACCAACGGCACCACTTCCATTTCTGAATTGGCAAAAGCGTATCCGAGAGGCGAGAAACAACTCAAAAAAGCGTTCTCCGTGTTCAATACGGCCCATACCAGAGAGTGGTTTGAGTTGCGCGGAGTTGAACTTTACACACAGGATGACAACCGCGTTTTCCCAACTACCAACGATTCGCAGACAATTGTTGATTGCCTCCTACGGGAAACGAAACGGCTTGGAATCGATGTTCAACTTGGTGTCGGGCTTGTTTCGATCCGTCCTGTTTCAGATAAACTGGAAGTCCTTTTTCAAGGAGATACTGCGCAGCAGACGTTCGACAAAGTGATCATAGCCACTGGCGGTAGCCCCAACAGAAAAGGATTCGATTGGTTGGAACAACTCGGGCATGATATTGTGGAACCCGTACCATCGCTGTTCACCTTCAATATGCCGAACGAATCGATCAGTTCCCTGATGGGGTTGGTTGCCGAAAACGCCATTGTCTCGATTCAAGGAACCAAACTGCGCTCGCAAGGACCATTGCTTATCACCCATTGGGGAATGAGTGGTCCGGCCATTCTGAAGCTTTCCGCATTCGGGGCACGCACGCTTCATGAAATGAATTACGATTTCAGGATTCAGGTGAATTGGGCCGGGGAGGTGAACAACGAATCGGTAATGAACCAATTGGCCGAAATCGTTGAATCGTACCCCAACAAACTCATACAGAACGTAAAACCCTTCGGTCTGCCCGAACGGTTGTGGCTGTTCCTGCTTGTGCGGAGCGATATCAGTCCGTCAAGAAAATGGAATGAGATAGGTAAAAAGGGCTGGAATAAACTGGTGAATACCCTCACCAACGATGAATATTCCGTAAGTGGAAAAACCACTTTCAAAGAGGAATTCGTGACCTGTGGAGGAGTAAGTCTTGAATCTTTGAATTTCAATACAATGGAAAGCCGTGTCTGCAAGAACCTCTACTTTGCAGGCGAGGTACTGGATGTTGATGGCATCACAGGCGGTTATAACTTCCAAGCCGCATGGACCACCGGTTTCATTGCCGGAAAACTACAATAACACGAAGTGAGGAGCACCCAACGAATAGAGACCAACTGCACGGCAGGAATCCTAAACCGATTTCAATATTGCTCACTACAGAATACGGAACCCCGTTCTGCAGCAGGACAGGCTAGATATGAAACATACCACGAAACATGGGATTGAATATCGTATTGATAGAACCTGAGATTCCGAACAATACGGGCAACATTGGTCGGCTGAGCCTGGCTTCAGGTTCTACGCTCCATCTTGTGAAACCATTCGGATTTGAGCTGTCGGATTCGCGCGTTAAACGGGCCGGATTGGACTACTGGCAACACGTGGACCTGAGGATCTATGAAAATGTGGACGAATTCTTCGCCATGTACCCCGATCGTAAAATGGTGTTCTTTTCCAGTCACGGAACCGGATCCGTTTGGGATATTGAGTTTGAAGACGACCTGTTTCTGGTCTTCGGAAAAGAATCCGTGGGGCTTTCGAAAGAAATTACAGATGCGCATTCCGATATGCTGTATCGTATCCCCATTCAAAGTGAGCACATCCGAAGTCTGAATCTGGCCAATGCCGTGGCCGTGGTGGTTTACGAAGGATTGAGACAAATGCAAACGACATGAATTTCAGTAGCATCAACCCGTACAACGGAGTAGAAATCGCGCGCTACTCCGGCCTTACAGCCGAGGAGCTGAACAACCGACTCGACAAGGCTCAAATGGCCTTTCTGCATTGGAAAAAAGTTCCACTGGAAGACCGCTGTGCATTGATGCGGAATGCCGCTACAATTCTACGCGAGCGCTCAGAGGAATGCGCGTTGATGATAACATCGGAAATGGGTAAACCCATCACAGAATCACGCGCTGAGATAAACAAATGCGCATGGGTTTGCGACTACTATGCCGACAACGCTGCCAAGTTCCTTGCAGATGAAACAATCGCCACAGATGCTCAACAGTCCTACGTCCGTCACGACCCTATCGGAGCTGTACTGGCCGTCATGCCGTGGAACTTCCCATTTTGGCAGGTGTTCCGTTTTGCTGTGCCTACACTTACTGCAGGTAATGTGGGTTTGTTGAAGCACGCTTCCAATGTATTGGGTTGCGCCACGCTCATAGAAGATGTGTTTCGGAAGGCAGGGTTTCCGGAAGGCGTTTTTCAAAACCTCATTATCGGCCACCATCAGACGGAACAGGTCATTGCCCACAGGGCCATTCGAGCTGTGACACTGACGGGAAGTGAACGCGCAGGATCTGCTGTGGCGGCATTGGCAGGTAAATACATCAAGAAAACCGTGCTCGAACTCGGTGGAAATAATGCATTCATAGTGTGGGCGGATGCGGATCTTGATGCTGCCGTGAAAACGGCTGTAAGTGCCCGGATGCTCAACTGCGGGCAGAGTTGCATTGCTGCCAAACGATTCATTCTTGTAGAAGAAATACACGATGCATTCGTGGAGAAGTTCACAAAGGCGGTAAGCGAATTGATTTCAGGTGACCCACGGGAAGAAAAGACCCAAGTGGGACCATTGGCACGGACAGACCTTGCGGATGAATTGCAGCGTCAGATTCGCGCTTCTATTGATCAAGGAGCCGTGCTGCTTCTTGGCGGAGAACAGCACGGGTGCTTTCATGAACCGACCATTCTTGGAAATGTAAAACCTGGAATGCCGGTTTTCTCGGAAGAAACATTCGGTCCGCTGGCCGCCATCATAAAGGCCAAGGACGAAAAACATGCACTGGAACTATCGGAAATGTCGCAGTATGGCTTAGGGATTACCATCTGTACAGGCAACGTTTCCAAGGCAGAGGAGTTGGCCTCTGAAGTAAGTGATGGGGCATTCTTTATCAACGAATTGGTGAAATCCGATCCGCGACTACCATTTGGCGGAACAAAACTATCGGGATATGGTCGCGAACTTTCCTCAGACGGCATCCTCGAATTCGTGAATCGTAAAACAGTTTACATCAAATAAAAGAGGCCAGTTCCCGGAAGAACTGGCCCCACCCACATTATTCCAACCAATTATTCTATGGTAACGGATTGGGTCTTTACGGCTTCGGTCACAAAGTAGAACTCCTTGCCTGATTTCGTAGCCATTTCAAAACGGTAGGGAGCCACTTGAGCAAAACTAGCTCCTGTTCCCATGGTATTTATCTCTGCTTCGGTGAACGTACTCGAAGTGGCTGTTCCTGCCTCAACGTGCACTACCCCACCCAACATGAAGTAGACCGAATCGGCTCCAGACACGTTTGAAACCGTCAGCGTGTAATCTCCAGAACCGGGTATGGTGGTAGAACTCGTAATTGTTCCAAGGGTAGGAAATCCGATGCCGGTAGTATGCGTAAAAGCAGGAATGACGCCCGATCCACTTACCTCCCATGTTGGATTTCCACTGAATTCGATACCTGTAGGATCGGTCTGCGATGGCGAGCTGTAGTATGCATTATTGTCTGCCTTGGTCAGGTTCTCCCCTTCCAGACTGACGGTTCCTGCATTGATAAGGTTGCTGTAATCCATCGCATCGGTAAAACCGGCAGAGCCTAATCCTAGCGTTATCTCCTGAACGGGCACACCGAATCCTGGATCGAAAGTCGTGATGGTCTTCACGGCTGCCAAGGTTCCATAACCGGCACCGAAAGTAGGCGTTGGCGGATTGCTTGAAGGGTCAGTAGGTGTTTCGGGTTCGTCTCCAAGGTTGCAGGAAGCCACTGATAGCGACACGGCTACGGCCAGCATTGAAAATCGTGCGAATTTGCGGGTTGAATTCATCATGATCGTGTTTTTTAATTGATGTTTAACTACCGCAAAGATGTTGGAGACCAATAGGCTCACCCTACGAAAAAACGCGTAATCATCTAAGTAGAAGAACGTAGTTCGTCTGTTCAGCGCGGTTGGAATTCTGTCAGCAACCACTTGCCTTCCTGATGAACCACAGGCCCAAGGTCATCCAAGAAGGTGCAGGTTTCGGCATCGTCCAACCGAAGATCGATACGTTTTCGACTTCCGCGATAATTGCGTGTCTGAAAAAGTTCTGAGGCCTGTGCCCGAGCATCAATACCGATCAGATTCTCCATCGAAACACCATAGATATCGCTGAAATCCTCATACCATGGCAGCATGAAAAACGGTTCGTGTATGATGGCCTGAAAATGAATAGGCATGGAACGTTTGGCCTGACACGCAAAGCCATTGTTATCTGGAGAAACCAGCACGGATACATCCTTGACCGTATTGGCTTCAATCCAAAAATGCATTCGCTCCAGATCGGAATGATTCCGATCACCTACCATGTACCTGAACTGATACGGCTCCGGCAGGAATTTGGAATTGGTAATGGCAATGATGGTGATGACGCAAACCGCAACCGAGACTGGAGCGAGGTGATTCCTGAGCCTTGTAAGAGGCAAAAAACCCGATAGAACCGGTCCGATCAATCCTGCCAGCATGATGGAACTGAAGGCAGCTATCCAGACCGTAACCTTGAACCATTGAAGTTTTCCAAGTCCCTGTGTTAAGGTGAACTCCAACCCTAGCGCATACATGCACATTCCCAAAACCCCGAATGCCACAAACGTCACATAAAAACCCCTATCCGAAGGCTTGGTGAGTAAATAGGCCTCCAACCCTATCATGGTCAGAAAAAGGAACTTCACGTAGTGTGTAACGGGGAAAAGTCGTGGCAGATAATGATGATGGTTCCTGAAACGATAGAGTATCTCGTAATAGAGTCCCTTATCATAGGCTGCCGTTTCTGAGAATTGACGTACGAAGGTGGGTATCAGAATAAAGGCCGCCACAAGCAGAAAGGCCGCTGCGAAAACACTTGTTTGCACGGGTCGCCTCCTGAAAAGGAACAGAATGGCGCCAAGGATGAGAAACAACTGCAGTCCCACCAAAGGCTGAAAAAGTGTCGCTACGCCAAGAAACAACCCTGCCAGCGTCAGATCGGACCGTACAAAACGCAGTATGGCATAGGCACCAATGGCCTTGGCGATGGTGCTTGAAATGAAACTCCCATACATGATATGATTTCCTCCTACCGTGAAATTGTAAAAGACGAACATGGCCAGTACAGGCGCCAGTATTATGGCCCAACGGTCGCGGAAAAACTCCTCCGCCATGCGCGAAAAGGAATACGCCATGAGCGTAATACACAGAAAAGTGAGAACGAACAGCCCCCACTCCAGACCGATACTGTTGGCTACCGAGAGTACAAGCTTCTCATAAAAATGGCGAACCGTGAAGATGGAGTTGGTCTGCGAAACGAAATAATCGTTCAGAAAAAGTTCTGGATCGAGCTGCTGATAGATCTGAGGCAGATGTTCCGCCTGATCGTTCGTATTGAACTGATAGCCACGAACGAAAAGAAAGATGGCTGCTACCGCCAAGGCATACCCCAAAAGCGGTAAAGAACTTCCGAAAGACCTTTGCTTCATTCTGCGCTTAAAATTAGCCTTAATTTTAGCGGTGAGAGAAGACCATGAACAAACGCATTCTTCTGGTAGAGGACGAGGAAAGTCTGCAGGACATCATCAAGTTGAATCTTGAGTTGGATGGATACGAAGTGGTTGCCGTGAACAACGGCAAACTGGCCTTGGAGGAATTCGCTTCCAAACGGTTCGATCTGGTGATACTCGATGTGATGCTGCCCGAAGTGGATGGCTTCACCATTTGCCAGACGATACGACTGGAAAACACCCGTGTCCCTATCCTTTTCCTTACCGCAAAAAGCACGGCAGATGACCGTATTTTCGGACTGAAGATCGGGGGCGATGATTACCTCACCAAACCTTTCAATCTGGACGAATTCCTTCTAAGAGTGCAGGCTTTGCTCAAACGTGGGGCCATGGATAACGACCCTGAGCTTGACACTTTCAAGTTCGGCAATTGCAA
>JBFHEW010000056.1:0-9588 GCA_041583955.1 Bacteroidia bacterium
CGAAAAGACCGAGCTCAAACTGAGCATCATCAAGATCCCGGAGATCCTGTTGGATAACACAGATCGCAATAGAACATCCCCGTTTGCATTCACAGGAAATAAATTTGAGTTCCGCGCGGTGGGATCATCGGCCAATTGTTCCACAGCCATGATGGTGCTCAATACCATCGTTGCCGATCAATTGGTGAAATTCCATTCAGAGGTACAGGCGTTGGTTTCCAAAGACATGAAAAAGGACGAAGCCATCTTTCAAGTGCTCCGTCAATACATCATTGAGTCGAAAGCGATCCGTTTCGAAGGAAATGGTTACGGTGAAGCCTGGGTGAAAGAAGCACAGAAGCGAGGTCTTTCCAATGTCAGAACCACACCGGATGCGTTGGATTTCATCCTTACACCCAAATCGCGCAAGCTGTTTGAGAAGAACGAGATCCTGAACGAACGCGAGTTGGATGCGCGCTACGAGATCGATCTTGAGCGCTATACCAAGAAGATCCAGATAGAATCGCGGGTCATGGGCGACCTTGCTACCAATCACATCATTCCTACAGCGGTAGAGTACCAGAATGTGCTTATTGCCAATGTAACTGGGCTGAAACAGGTGCTGAATGCGAAGGACTTTGAGACATTGGCTAGTGAGCAGATGCGTATCATCCGCGAAATATCGGAGCGCATGACCATGATCAACAAACTGGTGGAAGAAATGACCGAGGCGCGCAAATCTGCCAATAAGCACGAAAGTGCCAGAAAGCAGGCCGGGGACTACTGTCATAAGGTGCTTCCTTATTTTGATAAGATCAGAAGAGAAGTCGATAAATTGGAGTTGGTCGTATCGGACGAGTGTTGGCCGCTGCCCAAATATCGGGAGTTGTTATTCAATCGTTGACCGCTTAAGTTGTTGCTTGTCAGCCTGTTGTGTTCTCTATTCATCGAAGGTTTAAGGGTATCTAACAGCGTTGCGGGCCAATTTGTCTAATCAAATAATTCTTTATTTTAGCGCCTCTGTTAAAACGAGCAAAAACACCATGAGAATAACCAAGTTCTTCGTACTAGCGATTATTGCAGGATTGATTTCAATCAATGTGAACGCACAAACCGATCACCTGGCAGTTGCCAATCAGGCATTTGATTCGCAGGAGTATTACAAGGCAATCACCCTTCTTAAAAAGGCCTATTCGAAAGAGAAGGACAAGGCTAACAAGGCTGAGATCATTTACAAAACGGCCGAGTGTTACCGGTACATAAATGACACGAAGCAGGCAGAGACATGGTACAGGAAAGCCCTCAAGATCAAGTATCCTGAGAACAAGATCCAGTTGTATTATGCGGATGCGTTGAAGGCAAACGGTAAGTTCGAGGATGCGATACCTGAGTATGAGAAGTACGCTGAACTCGTTCCTGACGACCCTCGTGGTAAGAATGGTGCTGAAGCGTGTGCCCTTGCTCAGAAATGGATCGATAACCCCTCGCGCTACGTAGTGGAGAACGAGGTTCAGTTGAATGGTAAGCAAATGGATTTTGCTCCTTCCTATGCAGCTGCCAACCACAAGGAGATCTACTTTACTTCTTCACGTGATAATGCTTCTGGCAATGAAGTTGACGGATGGACAGGACAAGGTTTCACTGATATCTTCTCAGCTACAATTGATAATAAAGGGAAATGGAGCAAGCCAAAGCCACTTCCTGCCACTATCAATAGCGTATTCAATGAAGGTGCTGCAGTGATGAATGCCGACTTCACTCAAATGATCTTTACGCGTTGCGGTGTGCAAAAGAAAGTGAAGATGGGTTGCGAGCTGTATCACTCAAAGAAAACCGGTGAAAACTGGTCAGAGCCGGAATTGATCCCATTCTTCCAAAAAGCAGAAGGAGACGATTCAACGGTTGTTACTGTTGGACATCCAGCGCTTTCAGCAGACGGTAAGGTATTGGTGTTCGCTTCAGATGCTGCCGGTGGTAAAGGTGGAAGAGACCTTTGGAAATCTACCTACGATGAAGAGAAGAAGAGATGGTCGAAGCCAGTTGCTGTTGAGGCGGTAAATACCCCAGGAGACGAGATGTATCCTTTCCTTCACAATGACGGAACCCTCTATTTCGCTTCCAATGGTCACATCGGAATGGGTGGTTTGGATATTTTCATGGCAGAAGCTCAAGGAGATTCATGGGGTAACGTTACAAACATGCGTTCACCTATCAATTCTTCAGGAGACGATTTCGCCATCATTTTCGAGAAAGAGCAGGAGAGAGGTTACTTCACATCAAACCGTGAGGACGGAAAAGGAAGCGATGATATTTACTCGTTCCTACTCCCAGCACTTAAATTCACTCTTGGAGGAACCGTTATCGATTTCAAGACCAAGAAGCCTGTTGCTAGCGCAACCGTTTCAATTGTAGGTACAGATGGTTCTTCACTGGAAACTACCACTGATGCCAGCGGTAAATACTCGTTCGAACTTGCTCCTGCAACTTCTTACGTGATCACTGCAGGTAAGAAAGATTATTACCTGAACAAGACAGGTAAGACTACAACTGTTGGTTTCGAGGAGGACAAGGATCTTGTTCACGACTTCGAGTTGGACCCGATCAACCGTGTCATCGATCTTCCGAATATCTTCTATGACCTTGGAAAATGGGATCTTCGCCCAGAGTCTAAAGTGGCATTGGACGGTCTGATCGAAACGTTGAATGATAACCCGACCATCATCATTGAGCTTGGCTCACACACGGATACTCGTGGTAGCGATGCAGCCAACTTGGCGCTGTCTCAGAAACGTGCTCAGTCTGTTGTTGATTATCTGATAGAGAATGACATCGAAGCAGAGCGTCTTGTGGCAAAGGGATACGGAGAGACCACACCTAAGGTGCTCGATAACCAGGTAGGTAGCTTTGCTAAAGGAAGTGTGATCAACGATGCATTCATTGCAAAGCTTGCAACGGAGCAGATCAAAGAGGAAGCACACCAATTGAATCGTAGAACAGAGTTCAAAGTACTTAGAAACGATTTCGTTCCGAAGGCGAACTAGGTAACTTTCATAGATATTTCAGAGAAGCATTCCGCGCAGCGGGATGCTTTTTTGTTAAAGGAAATTGATGAGCGCAGGAGAAAGATATAAGCAGCGTGGCGTATCGGCCGATAAGGAAGATGTGCATAAGGCGATCAAGCATGTGGATAAGGGACTTTTTCCGAATGCATTCTGCAAGATCGTTCCCGATACATTGACCGGGTCCGATGAGCATTGCGTTATCATGCATGCAGATGGAGCCGGTACCAAAAGCTCCTTGGCGTACATGTACTGGAAAGAAACCGGAGACCTTTCCGTTTGGAAAGGAATTGCGCAAGACGCCATCGTGATGAACACCGATGACCTATTGTGCGTAGGGGCGGTAGATAATATTCTGCTTTCGTCTACCATTGGGCGGAATAAGTTCCTGATTCCAAGCGAGGTGCTTTCAGCACTCATATCCGGAACGGAGGAAGTGCTTCAGATGCTTCGTGAGAACGGAATGGATATTCACTCCACAGGCGGAGAAACCGCTGATGTAGGTGATCTGGTTCGAACACTGATCGTTGATTCTACCGTAACCTGTAGGATGAAACGGGCCGATGTGATCGATAACGGAAACATCAGACCAGGTGACGTTATCGTTGGCTTGGCCTCTTACGGGAAAGCTTCTTACGAGAGCGAGTACAATGGAGGTATGGGTAGCAATGGCCTTACAGCAGCCCGACATGACGTTTTCAATCATACATTGAAGGGGAAGTACCCTGAAAGTTTCGATGGCTCGATGGATGATAGCCTCGTCTATTCGGGCAAGTATGGCCTAACCGATAAGATAGATGGAGTCCCGCTCGATGTAGGAAAGCTCGTGCTGTCTCCGACCCGCACCTATGCCCCTATCATCAAAAAGATACTGGATGCATTTCGGTCGCAGGTACATGGAATGGTTCATTGCTCGGGAGGTGCGCAGACCAAGGTGCTGCACTTCATTCGGTCGGGTCATGTGATCAAGGATAATTTCCTTCCGGTTCCACCATTGTTCCGCATCATACAGGAAGAATCCAACACCCCATGGGACGAAATGTATAAGGTTTTCAATATGGGGCATCGAATGGAACTATATGTACCTCAGGAGATTGCCGATGAAATCATTGCCATTTCCAAAAGTTTCAATGTAGAAGCACAGGTCGTAGGCAGAGTGGAAGAGGGGGATAAGAAACTGACCATACGTTCAGAGTTCGGTGAGTTCGTTTACAGATAGACAATGGAACTTCTAGATAAACTTCGTGATATTCAGAGACGGTTCTCCGATCTTGAAGGGCAGTTGGGAGATCCTTCCGTTGTAGCCGATATGCCACGGTTTGTGAAGATAAATCGCGACTACAGAGGTTTGGAGCCTGTTGTAAAGGCCGCCAAGGAATACGAGAATGTCGTGGCCAATATCAGCAGCAGTAAAGAGCTTCTCGAAACAGAGAAAGATCCCGATTTCGTAGAAATGGCCCGCATGGAATTGGATACACTCGAGACCAGGAAGGCAGAGCTGGAAGAAGACCTCCGTGTTCTGATGTTGCCATCAGACCCTGAGGATGCCAAGAATGTGGTTTTAGAGATACGTGCAGGTACGGGAGGAGACGAGGCCAGTATTTTCGCTGGAGACCTCTATCGCATGTACATGAAATACATTGAAGGGCGAGGATGGAAAACCTCACTACTGGTAGAAAGCGAAGGCACGGCCGGAGGCTATAAGGAGGTGAATGTGAAGGTGGAAGGAGAGGGCGTCTACGGTATTCTGAAGTACGAATCAGGCGTACATCGCGTGCAGCGGGTGCCTCAAACAGAATCGCAAGGACGCGTACACACTTCTGCAGCAACCGTTGCCGTCATGCCAGAGGCCGAAGAAGTGGATGTGGTGCTTAATCCTGCTGATATCGACTTTCATACTTCCCGATCGGGCGGTGCTGGCGGACAGAACGTGAACAAGGTGGAAACCAAGGTGCAGTTGACCCACAAGCCTACGGGCATTGTGGTGGTATGTCAGGTAGAACGTTCGCAATTGAAAAACCGCGAGTTGGCCATGCAAATGTTACGGACCAAGCTCTACGAGGCCGAACTCAACAAACATTTGGACGAGATTTCGAGCCGTAGAAAGACCATGGTTTCCTCAGGCGACCGTTCGGCCAAGATCAGAACATACAACTATCCACAAGGAAGGGTCACGGATCACCGTATTGGATTAACGCTTTATTCCTTGACCGATTTCATGAACGGAGACATTCAGGAAATGCTGGACGCACTTCAAATGGCCGAGAATGCCGAGAAGATGCGTGTAGGAGAAACTATCTGAGATGGAATTATCTGCAAAAGGAAAAAAGTTCAGGGATAGAATAGACAACTGGTTTCTCTTCAATCTCTTTCTATTGATAAAATTGCCCTTGGCATGGGTGGCAGGTTGTAGGGTAAAGAGGATAGATACCGAAGGATGTCAGATATCGATGCCGTATGGTTGGCGAAATCAGAATCCCTTCCAATCCATCTATTTCGCAGCTCAGAGCATGGCCGCAGAAATGAGTACCGGAATGCTTTGCCTCTTGGCCATTGAACACTCGGGCGAAAGCGTTGCCATGCTTGTTTCTCACAATAAGGCGGAGTTCACTAAGAAGGCCAATGCACATGTGACCTTTACGTGCCTCGATGGAAAGAAAATGTTCGATGCCGTGGCTGAAACCTGCCGCACCGGAGAACCTGTTCTTGTTGAAATGAGAGCCGTGGGTGTCATGGACAATGGAGTGGAAGTCTCCAATTTCTCATTTACCTGGACGGTTAAGAAGCGATAGTCGTACCAACGCTTTTCACGCGCGTTAATTCCTATATTCGAGCATGGCTACGAAAGTTCATAACTCCGAAGGCTGGTTGTATGACCCGATTCTACCCGATACCGATTCGTGGCCCATTGTCAAGCTATCGAGAGAGCGTGAGCAGTTCTTAAAGGAATTGGTCGAACTGTCCATCCAGAACATCAAGGAATCGCTCGGCAACAATCCTGCAAACCTCAAGGATGAGTTGGCCCGTACACTTTATACCGAAAAGATCAGGCTTAATCAGACTCCGTGGAAGGCAGACAGACCTGATGAAAAGGATTTCTGGTCCAAAGTGAAAAAGGACATGGTACGCATCAATGCGGGACACGAGAACCCTCATGCCTTCGGACATGAAGACCTCATTGAGCGTATTGTGAAGCGCTATGCAGAAGAAATTGCAGGTGTTTTTGATGTGAAGGCCTACGATTTCGCAAAGGGATTCACCACTTTCATGTTTGCCAGGTTGCTGAACGCCTCGCAAGGAAAGGGCTTCTCGCGATTCTGGGACAGTAGACACAATCTGCACGATAAGATCCATCTGGTTGGCGAGATCGATCACATCAGGGAGTTGGCCAAACAGGGAACGCTCATCGTGGTGCCAACACATTTCAGTAACCTCGACTCAATGCTTATCGGTTGGGCCATTCAGAGCATCGGCTTGCCGCCCGTCCTGTATGGTGCTGGTCTTAACCTGTTCGGGATCAAGATAATGGCTTGGTTCATGAACCGCCTAGGAGCCTATAAGGTGGATAGGAGAAAGAAGAACCTTCTCTATCTCGAAACGCTCAAGATGTATTCCGAACTCTCGTTACGGAAAGGGTGTAACGGCCTGTTCTTTCCAGGCGGTACAAGGTCGCGAAGCGGAATGCTGGAGAAACGTGTGAAACTCGGACTTCTGGGAACAGCCTTGCAAGCGCAGCGCATGAATTTCATCGAAGATGGAGATGATGCCAAGAAGATATTCGTGGTTCCCGTAACCATCAATTACAACTTCGTGCTTGAGGCCCAAAGTCTCATCGATCAGCACCTGAAAATAAGTGGACAGGAACAGTACTATGTAGAGAATGACGATTTCTCCACATCAAGTAAAATGATGCGGTTCATCTACAAGTTCTTCACCGCTTCGTCAGAAATTGCTGTACGTTTCGGTACTCCGATGGATCTATTCGGCAATCGACTTGATGAGCTTGGCAATAGTTATGACCCACACGGCAATCAGGTCGATATCAAAAAGTACTTCTACTCGAACGGAGAGATCAGCAAAGATCTGCAGCGCGATGCAGAATACACGCGCATGCTTGGGGAACAGATCGTGAAGAGTTACCACCGCGAAGCCGTTGTGTTCAGCAGTCAGATAGTGGCGTATGCCGCATTCCGTATTTTTAAAAAACGGTACAATAGGATGGACCTTTACGGGCTGATGAGGCTGCCTTCAGAAGAGCTCGTCATCAAGCCGAAGCAATTGATGGATACGGTTGACAAACTGGTAACACGCTTGCGCGAAATGCATGCCAACGGAGAGGTTCATCTGGAAGCAGAGGTCATTGATGGCAGTCTTTCTACCATTGTCAAAAAAGGCATTGCCAATCTCGGTATTTACCATGCGAAGCTACCGCTCATGTACAATGACCAAGGCGATTTTGAATCGCAGGACATCACTATTTTATATTTCTACCACAACAGATTAGAAGGATATGAGCTCCACAAGGTCATCTGATACCAAGGCACCGGTGGGAGTGCTCGGTGGCGGGAGCTTTGGCTCTGCCATTGCCAACCTGTTGGCAGAAAACCAACCGGTCTATCTTCTTACCAGGAGCGAAGAAGTGGCAGCCTCCATCAATACCACGCGTAACAACCGCGGTAGGACCATGCATGCGAACATCATTGCCACCACGCAGGTCAAAGATGTGGCAGACAACTGCTGTCTCATCTATCCCATTATTCCATCTGCCGGTTTTCGCGAAACGATCAAATCCCTGGCGCCTTTCCTTACACCGGAGCATATCCTCATTCATGGCACCAAAGGAGTGGATGTCCAGCTTCCCCCGGGCGTAAGTCTGACGGCCGATTATAAGCTCAACCCGAAGAAGGTGAACACCATGACCGAGGTGATTCTTCAGGAGACCATTGTACGGAGAGTGGGGTGTTTGGCCGGTCCCAACTTGGCGAGTGAAATATTGGATGACCAACCCGCAGCCACTGTCATTGCCAGTCATTTTGATGAGGTGATAAAGATCGGACAACGAACGCTAAGAACACCTCGTTTTCAGGTGTACAGCAGCAACGACCTGACCGGAGTGGAGATTGCAGGTGTGCTGAAGAACGTGATAGCTATTGCTGCTGGGGCCCTCAATGGGTTGGGATATGGCGAAAATGCCAAAGCCCTGCTCATAAGCAGAGGACTGGTGGAAATGATACACATTGGGAAACACCTGGGTGGAGATGTGGTTGCCTTTTTAGGCTTGGCCGGAGTGGGTGATCTTATTGCCACGTGTTCAAGTCCGCGCAGTAGAAACTACACGGTGGGCTACCGGTTGGCCAAAGGCGAAACGCTTGATGCCATTTTAGCTGATATGGAAGAGGTGGCAGAGGGTATCAATACGCTCAAGATCTCTAAAAGCATGGCCAATTACCTCGGTTACCGGGCGCCACTCACAGAAACCATTTACGAAGTGCTTTTCGGTGGGAAAACAGTAGAGGAGGGCCTTGAATACCTGATGAAATTCCCCTTCTACGTGGATATCGATAGGTCCATGTTCGGTGCCGATTGAGTTCAGCTTCTCTTTACCTGCGTGGCACTACCCTGGTCCGAAGGTAGGATCAACATATCAGCCACATTCACATGTTTCGGTCTGGTAACTGCAAAAGCTATGCAGTCAGCAATGTCTTTGGCCGATAGGGCTTCCATGCCTTCGTAAACTGTGGATGCACGTTTTTCATCGCCATGGAATCGGACGATGGAGAATTCCGTTTCCACTAGTCCTGGTGCTATGTTCGTTACACGGATACCTTGGTTGTAGAGCTCCTTTCGTAAACCTTCAGAAATGGCTTTTACAGCGTGCTTCGTGGCACAGTAAACATTCCCATTCGGATAAACTTCAATCCCGGCAATGGAGCCCACGTTAACGATATGACCATGCTGCTGCGAAACCATCTTAGGCGCGATTCCACGGGTCATATAAAGGAGTCCCTTCACGTTGGTGTCTATCATCTTCTCCCAATCATCAATATCCCCTTCGTGAAGTGGTGAAAGACCCGAAGCCAGACCTGCATTGTTCACCAATATGTCAATCGGTTTTTCACCGATCACATTGCTGCAAAAGCGCTCGACCTCTGCACGTTCCCGAATGTCAAATGCATGAATGGAAACCACCACACCATAGTGTTGCTCCAATTCAGACTTGAGCGCTGCTAGGCGTTCTTTCCTTCTTCCTGTAAGGATCAGGCTGTAACCCAGTTTGGCAAATTCAATGGCGGTGGCTTGCCCGATTCCGGCAGTTGCTCCTGTGACGATGGCTGTTTTGGACATGGCCGAAATTTACGATTTACCTGTGGTCCTGAAGAACAGATCAGCTGCAAGGAACGTGTGCCCGATGGCGATTGATCGAATCATTGGTTGTGGTTATACGGAATTGGCGCACGGGTCATTGCGGTGAATGCCGTGCAACGAAAAGGGGCGTCCCTTTCGGAAACGCCCCCTATCAACCAACCTATCCCCATATTCTTTACAGACC
>JBFHEW010000057.1:0-9570 GCA_041583955.1 Bacteroidia bacterium
GGCATTGCGTCATCACTTTCTCGGCCAATTCGCTCGATAGCAATTTGGCCATGGAGCATTCTTTTACGATGTACTCTCCGGCATCATGCTGACGAGCACAATGCAGAACGAACTGCTTATTGGCCTCCACTTCCGAAATGAGCTGAGCCATCCGGTGGCGAAGCACTTGGAATTTATTGATCGGCCGTCCGAACGCGTTCCGCTCACTCATGTACTGCAGTGTGTACTGAATGGCCCATTCGCACGATGCATACCCGGCAATGGCTCCTACCAAACGCTCCAGTTGCAATCCGCCCATCAGATAATAGAATCCTTGCCCTTCGTCACCGATGAGGTTTTCGGCCGGCACTTTCACATTATCGAAATGCAGCTCGGCCGTGTCGGATGCATGCCAACCGAGCTTCTTGAGTTTGTTGCGGGAAACACCGTCTGAATTGAGGTCGATGACCAGCAAACTCACGCCTGCCGCACCCATTTCCGGATCGGTTTTCACAACCGCCACGATGAAATCGCCATACACACCATTGGTGATGAACGTTTTAGAACCATTTACAACGTAATGATCTCCTTCTTTGATGGCTCTGGTCTGAATATTGGCCACATCGGACCCGGCACCTGGCTCCGAAATGCCGATGCAGCATATCCATTCTCCGGAGATCACTTTGGTCAGGTATTTCTCCTTCAGAAACTCCGAACCGTGCTTGTAGATGTAAGGCGATGACATGTACTGCTGCACCGCTGGAAGTATCATGAAACCACCACTCTCGCACTTGGCGATCTCCTCCATGAAGATGACCGAATACATGAAATCGGCATCTATTCCGCCATACTTTTCGGGGTAGTTCAGCCCGAAATAGCCCATCTCACCGAACTTCGGCCACAGGTCTTTCGGCATGCGCTGCTCCTCTTCCCATTTATCGATGTTGGGCATCACCTCACGGTCGAGGAAATCCCGCAAACCCTGTCTGAATAATTTGTGTTCTTCTGTAAACATACTTGTAGCTGTTAGGTATTAGGTTTTAGCTGTTAGCTAGCGAAAAGTGACTAGCGACCAGCGAATAGTTTCATCATCAAATAATCAAATCGGCTCATCATCAAATCAGCCATATTTCACATCATCAATCGCCATTTTGGCAATGATCTCTTTCATTATTTCACTTGTTCCGCCACCGATCTGCCCGAGGCGACTGTCACGGAACATCCTGGCAGCTTGGTATTCTTCCATATAACCGTAGCCGCCTAAAAATTGCATCACTTCGAACGCCACTTTATCCGACAATTGCGTGCAGAGCAACTTCGCCATGGCAGCTTCTTTCACGATGTATTCTCCTTTGTCGAAACGGTCTGACAAGTAATACACGAACTGCTTCTGTTGTTCAATCTCTGCAGCCAATTGTGCCACGCGATGCCGCAGTTCCTGAAACTTGGTCAACGGACGACCGAACGCTTCCCGTTCCTGCATGTACTTGAGCGCGTATTCCAACGCGTATTCCGAACCAGCGTAACCGCCAACCGCCATGATGATGCGCTCTAGCGCAAACTGCTGCATGATGTAGTAGAAACCTTGGTTCTCCTGCCCCATCAATGCCGAAGCAGGCACACGCACATTATCGAAAGCTATCTCGCCTGTATCTGACGCGCGCCAACCGAGTTTATCCAATTTGGTTGCCGAAAGTCCAGGCATATCGCGATCGATCACAAACATGCTGATGCCCGCCTGTTTCAGTTCGGGTTCTGTTTTGGCAGCAACCACTAAGTAATCACTCAAAACACCATTCGTTATGAACGTCTTGCTACCGTTAATGACCCACTCGTTTCCATCTTTGACAGCAGTTGTTCGCATTGACGCCACATCCGAGCCACCAAACGGTTCCGTAACTGCCATACAGCCGAATTTATCGCCCGCAATTCCGGCTCGCAGGTAGTTTTCCTTCTGCTCTTCGGTGCCCTCGTTATTCAAGTGCGCCAGCGACAGATAGGCATGCGCACCCAAAGCGGCTGATGTCCCACCTGAATTAATGCGCGATAACTCTTCCAAGAAGATGACGGTGTAAAAGAAATCGAGGTCGAGACCGCCATACTTCTCAGGGTATTTCAACCCGAAATAGCCCATATCGCCAAACTTCTTCCATATCTCCCGTGGTGGGTTTCCAACCTTCTCCCATTCATCCACAAACGGCACCACTTCCTTATTCAAGAAATCGCGCAGCGACTGCCGGAATTGAATATGTTGTTCGGTGAAGTAGGACATTTCTTTGATTAGATTATGGCCTGTATAGACTACTTACCTATTTGCTCTCGAGAAATACTATCAACATTGACCCAACCTGCCGCTTCTGCCGTAGTCTCATGAATTTCATAAACGGCTCCACCTGTGCCTACTGTTACTCTCTTGGACCATGTATAATAGATCTCTTCACCTGTTTTTGTAGAGGTATAAGAGTTCACATAACCTTCTATAAATGTTCCTGTTTTATTATCGAACACAAAGTCATCGTGTACCTCATATCGGCCTACATCATTCTGACAAGAAACGAACAGTACGGTGATTAGCGTAAAAAGAAAAAGGTTTCTCATAGTTTTTGTTGGTTTATCAGTGTGACAAATAATCGAAGGGCAAATCTTCTTTTTCCTAACTCCTCAAAGGAATATTCAACATCTCTCTCGCCTCAGCAATACTCGCTACTTCGCGTCCAAGCATTCTGGTCAACTGCGCAGCCGCACCAATTAACTCTCCATTGCTCTTCGCCATTTCGCCTTCTGGTAGGTAGAAGTTGTCTTCCAGCCCCGCGCGGATGTTCCCGCCAATGGTAATCGAAGCCGCCAAACTCGCCCATTGCTTTCTACCAATTCCGATCACCTGCCAGTCAGAACCCTCTGGAACCGTTCTGCTCTGATGTAGAATATTGGCCGTGCTGTGGGGCAATCCGCCCAAAACGCCCATCACGAAACTGAAGCAGTAGGGCTTTTTCAGTATACCCATATCAATGAATGGATTGGCGTTGTTCACGTGACCGTTGTCGAACACTTCCATCTCGGGGCGCGTGCCTGCCTCATTCATCTTCTCCAAGTAAAACTGGATGTCCTTGAAGGGATTTTCGAACACGAAATCATGGTAAAACTGCTTTGCTTTCGAAGAATAGATGCCGTAGTTCATGCTTCCCATGTTCAAAGCTGCCATGTCGGGTTTCAGAGCCGTAATGTGGGCAATGCGCTCCTCTCTCGTAATATGAATAGCGCCAGTACTGAAGTTGATGATCGCATCTGGCGTGCGCTTTTTCACCTCCTCCATGATCCGCGCATACGTCTCCACATCGTACGCAGGCGTACCATCGTCATTCCGCGCATGGATGTGCAAAATGCTCGCTCCGGCTTCAACTGCTCTGCGCCCTTCTTCGGCAATTTCTTCGGGTGTGTAAGGAATGTACGGACATTGCTTTCGGTTGGCCAAGACGCCCGTTAACGAGGCGGAGATTATCACTTTCTTACTCATGTCGTTTAGTTCAAAGTTTAATATTCAAGGTTTCGTAACCACAGAGGACACGGAGATTTCACAGAGTTCACGAAGGAAAATCTCTGCGTTCTCTGTGCCTGCTTTGTGGTCTCTGTGGTAAAAATTCATTCGTTCTTCCATTCAGGTTTCCGTTTCTCCCTGAAAGCCATGATACCTTCCTGGGCATCCTTCGTCTGTACCGTTTTCATCAGCATGCCTTGCAGGTAACTGTGCTGTGCTTTCGTATCGGCACTTCTGATGTGTTGGTAGGCTTCCAATCCCATTCTAATGGCCGTTGGGGAATTCTCAAGAATGGCATCAACCATCTGCTGAACCGTTTCTGCCACTTTTCCCGGTTCTGCAATGTGGGTTACCAATCCCCAATAGGCTGCGTTTTGAGCGTCAAGGGTATATCCTTGAATGCACCAATCCAGCACCTTGCGCTCAGGCATGACCTGCAGCAACGAAGCCATCACCTGAAAAGGAAATAGACCCCGCTTCACTTCTGGCAATCCGAATTTCACATCATTAGCTGCTACTACGTGCGTACAACCTGCTAAGAGTAAGAAGGCACCTGCAAAAGCATCACCTTCCACTTGCGCAATACAAGGTTTGTGCAATTGATTGAAAAGCTCTCCGATCAATATTTCACCCTCCGCTTTCGGAACAGTTGTGTTGGTATCTCCACCACCCGTCATGAATGCTTTGAGGTCGGCACCCGCACAGAACACATCTCCGTTGGCTTTGATCACCACCGCCCAAACGTCCTTGTTCTGCTTGGCGTACGTCAGCGCAAACGCCAACTCATTGGCCGTTACAGGATGTAAGGCATTCTTCTTCTCTGGCCGATTAAGCGTAATCGTCAGAACATTCTCCGTATGCTCCACTTCCAGAAATGCGAAAGTGTAGTCGTTGAGTTTATTGAGGTCTTCTTGGTTGAACATTCTTTTAATATCCTACGATTAAAATTCCTTGAAGAGGTAGCGCTAGTCGATTACTTGCATAAAGAGTATCGAAAAAGGAAATGACCTTTTCAAAGTCCTTCTTATTCAAGTACACGTTTCTTACAGCGATTACTAAGTAATCCACTTCGTGCATCATACAAGCTTGAAACAAATCCTTCAAAAACTGATAGTTTGAGACCGCACGCCCCGCTTCAACTTCAATGACAGTCTTTTGGATTTGACTATAGGCGTCAGCGTCAAATGATTTTTCAAGCTTTCCGTTTCTGCCAAATAAGACGGGAACGTGAATTTTATCTGCTTTTGATTTAGACTTTTCAACTTGAAAGCCAAGAACTTCAAGTCCATTTCTAAGATGCTCTAAAACTTCGTCACTATTTAGTGTATTGCTTTCAGAACTAAACACAGTTAGCTGGTCTTCAAACACTTCGACAATATCTCTTAAATGAGAAGGGACACTATCTGACTTCGGATAATACTGCCAATTAATCATTCTGTTTCTTTCATTTTAAGAAGCAATTTACCTGCTTCCAAGTCCTCTTCCACGCTCACGTAAACGTCTTCCACGGTTCCGTCTTCATCGGCACAAATGGTGTTCTCCATTTTCATTGAAAGGAGTACCAAAAGTCCGTCTCCACTTTTCACTTCCTGTCCAGGTTCAACCAGCACTTTTATCACCTTTCCAGGCATCGGACTGATGTAACCGCCTTTTACCTTCTCGGCTTCTTTCAGCGGGAAACGCTCTTTTCTCGTCAGGTTAACCGTTCCATTCTGCGCGTGCTGAATGAAGTAGTTCTTTGCATTTCTAACGACCGTAAATCGTTCTTGAATTCCGTTCAATTCCAGCAGGATTTCATCACCTGAAATCTGTGCAACTTGAACCTCGTGGTCATTTGCAGGAGATTGCTTCGCTTCGCTCGCAATGACGATGGTGTAGCTGGAGTTGTGGTACTTCACCAAAATCTCCTCTTCACCATTCAAGAATGTTTCTTGATGCGGCTGATAGAAGTTGTTTCTCCACCCGCTTGGCATGTTCTGAAGAAGGGTTCGTTGATTATCACGTTCTGCTTTATCAAAGGCTGAAGCGGCCAGTGCCGCCAATTCAACCGCTCGTTGCGGTTGCTCCTTTTTATAAGTGAATTGCTTCTGCAAGAAGTGCGTGTCGTACTTCCCTGCTTGGAAATCGGCATTGGCCAAAATGGCTTTCAGAAAGTCCTGATTGGTGGTCAGTCCAAGACAATTGAGGTTAGCCAAAGCCGCACTCATCTTCCGCTGCCCTTCTGCCCTGTCCTTTCCATGCGTGATCAGCTTCGAGATCATCGGGTCGTAATGTGTGGAAATGACCGAACCACTTTCCACACCTGTTTCAATCCGAAGACCATCGATGTGAGGCACTTGCCACTTGAGGATTTTTCCCGTGGCAGGCATGAAATTGTTGTCGGCATCTTCGGCATACAACCGACATTCGATGGCGTAACCGTTTCCTTTAATGTCTTCCTGCGAAACCGAAAGCGGACGACCTTCCGCCACCTCTATCTGCATTTGCACAAGGTCGAGCCCCGTGATCTCCTCCGTTACAGGATGCTCCACCTGCAAGCGCGTATTCACCTCCAAAAAGAAGAACTCGTTCTTGTCGGAAAGAATGAACTCAACCGTTCCAGCATTGTCGTAATTCAACGACTTAGCGGCACGGACAGCTGCTGCGCCCATTTCATTTCTCAGTTCATCACTCAATGCAGGCGATGGACTTTCCTCTATGATCTTCTGATAACGTCTTTGAATGGAACACTCGCGCTCTAACACGTGAATGGCGTTACCATGCTGATCTCCAAAGATCTGGAACTCAATATGTCGCGAGGTTGGGAAATATTTCTCAATAATAAGTTCATCATTCCCAAAACTGGAAAGACCTTCGCGCTTGGCGCCTTCAATAGATGCTTTCAGTTCCTTCTCCGCTTCCACAATCCGCATACCTTTTCCTCCTCCACCAGCAGCAGCTTTCAGCAATACCGGAAATCCGATTTTCAAGGCTTCGGCAGAAAGCGTTTCAATGCTCTGGTCATCTCCCTGATAACCTGGAATGACAGGCACTTCGTGCTGGCGCATAATGTCCTTTGCTTTGGATTTGGAACCCATCGCATCTATGGCTTCAGGCCGCGGACCGATGAAGATCAATCCGGCATCTTGCACCTTCTTAGCAAAGCCAGCGTTCTCAGACAGAAATCCGAAACCCGGATGAACGCCATCCACACCGACTTTTTTGGCTAACGCAATTATCTTGTCCTGATCCAAATAGGAAGTCGCCAGTTCGTTTCCTCCAATATGGACGGCCTGATCGGCTTCTCTCGTGTAAGGCGTTCCACGGTCGGCATCAGAATAAATGGCCACACTTCGGATGCCCATTTTCTTGCACGTGCGGATGATACGAGAGGCAATCTCGCCTCGGTTGGCGATGAGTATTGAGTTTATAGAGTTGACTGAGTTCATCAGGCGATTTGATAATTTGATGATGAAGTGATTTGATGATGAGATTGCCGCGCTCGTTCCTCGCTCGCAATGACGAAAGGTCGGAGCGTCATTGCGAGGAACGAAGCAATCTCATTTTTATTAACTCTGATATCTGATGTCTGTAATCTCATATCTGGATCACATTCTGAAAATTCCATAACTGTCTGTTCCTTTGATCGGTGCGTTATTGACCACCGCGAGGCACATGCCCAAATAATTACGTGTTTGACGCGGTTCGATGACACCATCATCCCAGATCTGACCTGAAGAATACCATGCATCCGACTGCTTCACGGCTTCACTGATCATATGATCGCGAAGCATTTTGGCCTGGTTCTCATCAAACTCGCCACCAGCCTTCTTTACTGCTTGTCGCTGAATGATCTCCATAACGCCCGCCAATTGTTCCGGTCCCATCACGGCTATACGTGCATTAGGATAGGAGAACAAGAAACGTGGTTGATACGCACGGCCCATCATGGCGTAATTCCCTGCTCCGTAGCTCGCTCCCATCATGATAGTGATGGCAGGAACTTCCGAGTTGGAAACCGCATTGATAAGCTTTGCCCCATGCTTGATGATACCGCCTTGTTCGTAGTCTTTTCCGACCATGAAACCGGTAATGTTCTGAAAGAAAAGCAGTGGCACATCATTCTTGTTGCACAACTGAATGAAGTGTGTTCCCTTGTTGGCGCTTTCGGAGAAAAGCACGCCATTATTGGCGATTATCCCGACCGGATAGCCATGAATATCGGCCCAACCGCAAATAAGTGTTTCGCCATAATCTGGTTTGAACTCGGTGAACTTTGAACCGTCAACGGTTCGGGCAATCACATCTCTGATGTCGAATGGGATCTTGACATCTGGCGGAACGATACCGAGCAATTCCTCCTTATCAAAAACAGGTTCTTCGGCCAATCCTTCGGGCTGGAAATGCGTTTTGGGAGGACGTAGCGTTGCGACCAATTCACGTGCAATTCGGATTCCGTCCAATTCATCTTCGGCCAGATAATCGGAGACACCCGAAATCTTGGAGTGCATTTCGGCACCGCCCAGGGATTCATCATCCACCACTTCGTTCGTGGCCATTTTGACCAAAGGTGGACCCGCCAAGAATACCTTTGCTTGGTCCTTCACGAAAATGGAATAATCGGACATGCCGGGAATGTATGCGCCACCTGCAGTAGCATTTCCGAAGACTACAGAAATCGAAGGAATGCCTTTTTTCGACCGTCTTGTAATATCGCGGAAATTGGTTCCTCCGAGGTTGAAGATCTTGGCCTGATCGGGGAGATTGGCGCCTGAGCTTTCGACCAGACTGATACACGGAAGCTGGTTCTCCTCTGCAATTTCATTCAGTCGCATCGCCTTCTGAAGCGTTGGAAAATCGATGGAACCGCTCTTGTTTGTTCCGACATTGGAAATGACCATACAAAGTCGGCCTGAAACGATGCCGATACCGCCAACGCTGGTCCCTCCTGTCCCGAAGCCTTTGCCTCCGAGTCCGGCCAGTGGCAACAGTTCCAAGAACGGACTGTCCTGATCCAACAGCAGATCAAGCCTTTCGCGTGCCAACATTTTGCCTTGCGCACGTGCTTTCGCAATGTGTCTTTCCTGTCCTTGAAAGCGGCTTTCCTCCAGGTGTCCGTCAAGCTTTTCAAGCAGTTTGAGCATGCCTTCTCGGTTGCTGGCGTACTGCTGCGTTTTCGTATTGACCTTGGATGTGAGTTTCATTGATTACGAATTATTGTTTTATCCACATAGGACACAGAGAAACTTGCACAGAACACACAGAGAATTTCTCTGTGAAACTCTGTTTGAACTCCGCGTTCTCTGTGGTTGAAATCCTATAGCTCATTCTGAACTTCTTCTGTGAAATCAATCTTATTGAAGTTGGCCAGACCTTTCTCTGTCAATAGTGGAATGGTCAAATTCCAAATGGCGCTCCGAGCTTGGTTGTACAGATTGCCTTTCTGATCGCGCAACTCGCGCTGAGCCAGCCAGAAAGTGATGATCATCCAAACAGTTTCGGCCAGTTGCTGGTACTGCCCCTGCCGCGTTTCGGGCTTCATATTGCCCGACCCTACCGAATAATCGATAATGGCTTTGATGTATCGGATCTGGTTCTTGAACTGACCACGCATGATCTCTGCCAGATGCGGATACGCTCGACTTACTTCCAATATGTCCTGTTGAAGGAACCGATAGCGCTCATACAATTGTAACAACGGCACCATTTGCTGATGGATGTTTGCAATAGACGGTATCATCTGAACCGATTCGAGCATCACGTTGCGCTCTTCAATGATCCTATCATGAATGGCCTCCATCAACTCCTCCTTCTTCTTGAAATGATACGTGAGGTTTCCGAGGCTCATGTCCAATTCATTGGCCAGGTCGCGCATGGTAACACTTACAAAGCCTTTCGCATTGAAAAGCTCCACGGCCGTAGTGATGATGCGCTCCTTGGTAGTTGACATTAGTACAGAAAAACCATTATCAATTGCAATAATAGTACAATTGTACTAATTAAATATTGAACGGTGAAGAAGATGTTTTCTCAAATTTGCACGATGAAGTATAAACTAGCCTTTATCGTCCTTGCGA
>JBFHEW010000058.1:0-9551 GCA_041583955.1 Bacteroidia bacterium
CACGAGTCCAAGTGATAGTAGGTATGTCATTTGATAAAGTTTAATGGTTGAGTGCAATGTACTTTCAGTCGATGGAATATCTGATGACCGTGGTCACAATTCGCGCTGAGTTTCGTCTACGTTTGGGGTATCAATGTGGCTTTCTACCTTAGCCCCATCAAATCAGTAGATCATGACATTCGACATCATAGAATTCAACATACATCAAGGCGTAGCCACCATCACACTCAATAGGCCTGACAAACTCAATAGTTTCAATGGTGCCATGGCGTACGATGTGCAGTCGGCACTGGATCATTGCATGGACAATCCGGAAGTGAGATGCGTGGTCATAACCGGAGCAGGTAGAGCATTCTGTGCCGGGCAGGACCTCGAAGAGGCCATTGCTGCCGATTCAGCATCCATTGAAGAGCATGTTGAGATGAAGTACAACCCTATGGTGAGAAGGATACGCGCCATAAAGAAACCCGTGATCGCGGCTGTGAATGGCGTTGCGGCCGGAGCCGGTGCCAACCTGGCATATTGCTGCGACCTGATAGTGGCGGCCGAAAGTGCCAAATTCATACAGTCGTTCATTAACATAGGGTTGATTCCTGATACAGGTGGAACGTATTTCCTGCCTCGCATGGTAGGCATGCACAAGGCCGCGGAACTGATGATGCTGGGTGAGAAATTGACGGCACAACAGAGCAAGGATCTCGGAATCGTATACCGCGTGTATCCTGACGCGGAACTGATGAACGGGGCCACGGAATTGGCACAACGAATGGCGCAGATGCCAACAAAAGGACTCGGACTGATCAAGAAGGCGTTGAACATGAGCCTGAGGCACGATCTGGATCAACAACTGGAAGTGGAAATGGAACTTCAGGGCAGAGCAGGGCGGACATACGATAATGCCGAGGGAATCAATGCGTTCTTGGAGAAGCGTAAACCGGTTTTCAAAGGAGAGTGATCGATGTATAGCGTTGACCGGGTTTATGAAGTTGACAAAGTTGTAGGATGGCGCGAGGTGAGGTGTTGAAAACCATTGGTCATTTGACCGTTGCTTTGGATGAAAAATACACTGACGGGAAAGAATTCCATCGAATGGAAGGGTTAGCTGCGGAGTTGGAACGCTTGATCAATGGGTACATTCGCCATTTACAATCTCAACTCAATAAAGAATGACGTTAACCAACCCCGCCAACCGTGTCAATTCTATAAACTGTATCAACCATGTCAACTGATCAACTGATAATCGGAGTAGTAGGAGCAGGCTCCATGGGCGCTGGAATTGCGCAGGTCGCTGCACAGGCAGGCCACA
This sequence comes from Bacteroidia bacterium, assembly GCA_041583955.1. GTDB lineage: Bacteria > Bacteroidota > Bacteroidia > UBA10329 > UBA10329 > UBA10329. The sequence continues at coordinate 1,307 of JBFHEW010000058.1, forward strand.
AGGTGTTTTTGAACGATAGCTTTCCGGATGCGTTGGAGAGGGCAGCAAAAGGTCACCAGAAGATCTTTGCCAGACTGGCAGAAAAAGGGAAAATGAGTCTGGATGAGGCCAAGGCATGCGCCAAGCGAATCACATACACCCGAAGCATTGATGACCTGAAGCGCTGCGGATTGGTGATTGAAGCCATCATCGAAGACCTCGAGATAAAACAAGGGTTGTTCCAAGAACTGGAAATGATCTGTGATGACGATGCCATTCTTGCATCCAATACATCCACCTTACCCATTGTTGCCATCGGTGGCAAACTGAAAGACCCGAGCCGTGTCATCGGTATTCATTTTTTCAACCCTGCGCCACTCATGGCATTGGTAGAGGTGATTCCGAGCATGCTTACACGGGATGGCCTGGCCAATGAGATGAAGGACCTGATGAAGGCCTGGGGCAAGGTTCCTGTTGTTGCCAAAGACACTCCCGGTTTCATTGTGAACAGAGTTGCCCGACCATTCTATGGCGAGTCCATCCGTATGCTTGAAGAAGGAATTGCAGATGAGGCAACCATCGATTGGGCGCTGAAAGAGATAGGAGGCTTTCGCATGGGGCCGTTCGAACTGATGGACCTTATCGGGAACGACATCAATTTTGCAGTTACTTCCACCGCCTTTCAGTCGTTCTTCTACGATCCGCGGTACAGGCCATCGGTCATTCAGCAACGATTGGTGGAAGGAGGAATGTTGGGGCGTAAATCAGGTCGTGGTTACTACGATTATTCTGAAGGGGCCGAAACCCCGCAACCGAACAAGAGCAAGGCATTGGGTGAAATGATCGTGAATCGGGTGCTTTGCCTCCTCATAAATTCGGCCATAGACGCTTATCATCTCGGAATCGCTTCCAAGGAAGACCTGGATCTGGCCATGACCAGAGGCGTGAACTATCCCAAAGGATTGTTGGCCTGGGGAGATGAGCGCGGATTGAAGAACGTGCTGCATCGCATCGATTCGCTGTACGAAGATTATCGCGAAGAGCGTTACCGCGCTTGTGTATTATTGCGGAGAATGGTGAAAGAAGGTAAAACGTTCTATAGCTGATGTCAGAGAAAGACCTTTCTACACGCGTTGTGGACGCCATGTACACCAACGATCCATTCAGTAAATGGCTTGGTATAGAACGGTTGGAAGACGGTGCGGGAAGGTCGGTCCTCCGTATGACCGTTCGGAAAGAAATGCTGAATGGTTTCGGAATCGCACACGGAGGTATTGCCTACAGCTTGGCCGATTCGGCTTTGGCATTCGCGTCCAACGGTCATGGAATACGAAGTGTCAGCTTGGAAACATCCATTTCGCACACGAAAGCAGTGAAGGAAGGCGATGTGTTGACGGCCGTTGCTTCAGAAAAGAACCTTACTTTCAAGGTTGGTGTTTACGAAGTGGTCGTTACCGACCAGCATAACGATACCGTTGCTCTATTTAAGGGAACGGTCTACAGAACAGGAAAAGAATGGGAAGTATGAAGATTAATCTGATCAACGCGGTAGTGCTGCTCTTTTTTGTCGGGATAGTATCCGGTTTGTTGGTCGGTTGCGGTAGCAAAAATGGCCAGAAAGGCCGCGAAGCGTTTGATTGGAATGGGAGGAAAGTAGCGCTGAACCCGGACGATTCGCTCGGGTATGGCAGCACCTACCTTTCGGTATACTCTCAGATATACAGCGAAACAGAGCACCAGACCCATGATCTAACCGTGACCGTGAGCATGCGGAACGCCAACATGGATACGGTCTTTGTGACCAGTGCCAAGTACTACAACACACATGGTGAACTTATCAGAACCTATTTTGACGGACCGATCTTCCTGCTACCAATGGAAACCGTGGAGATCATCATTGCAGAATTGGATAAGGAAGGAGGTACAGGAGGTAATTTCATTTTTGAGTGGGCTGCGGATAGTGAATCCATGGAGCCTTTGTTCGAAGCCGTTATGATCTCCACGTCAGGGCAGCAAGGTCTGTCCTTTACAACAGAAGGAAAACGCATCAACTAGTAATGAACGAGATCATTTCAACCATCCTTTTTCTGGTAGCGGTTCTGGACCCTGTCGGTTCCGTGCCTGTCTATTTGGAAGCCACCAAACATTTTGATGAAAGACACAAGCGGAAGATTGCCGTACGGGCTTCCATCATTGCATTCCTTATTCTGGCAGTTTTCATTGTGCTGGGACAGGTGGTACTTGAAGGTATGGCCGTTTCACTCGATGCATTTCAGATATCGGGTGGTGTCATCCTTTTCCTGTTTGCACTTACCATGATCTTTGGGGATGGAAAACCGCAAATGGAAAAACACCTCATCACCGATTACAGGCACGTAACGATCTTTCCGGTGGCCATTCCGTCCATTGCCTCTCCAGGAGCCATCATGGCGGTTGTTCTGATGACGGATAATCATATATACACCATTCAACAGCAGGCCGTTACTACGTTTCTGGTGGCGGTGGTGGTGGTTTTTACCTGTCTGTTGCTGCTGGGTGCCAATAAGGTTCAGGAGCGCATTGGTGAGTATGGCATCACGGTTATCAGTAAGGTCATGGGACTCATTTTGGCCTCGTACGGAGTACAGAGTATTCTGTCCGGATTGAAAGGATTTTTCGCATAATAGAGCTGACATCATGAAACAAGCATATATCGTAGATGCCGTAAGAACCCCGATCGGGAGTTTCGGTGGAACACTTGCCCCCGTCAGGGCCGATGATCTGGCGGCCATTCCTATCAGGGAATTGATGAAAAGGAAGCCAAACCTGGACCCTTCTGCCGTTGAAGATCTGATCTTCGGGTGTGCCAATCAGGCAGGAGAAGACAACCGGAATGTGGCAAGAATGGCGCTGCTGTTGGCCGGTTTGCCATGGACCGTGGGAGGAGAGACCGTAAATCGATTATGTTCTTCCGGAATGGCTGCTACCATCAACGCGGCACGCGCCATTCAAACAGGCAATGGCGACCTTTACATCTCGGGCGGAGTGGAGCACATGACGCGCGGACCATGGGTCATTTCGAAGGCCAGCCAACCGTTCGGTCGGGATTCTGAGATGCACGACACCAGTTTCGGGTGGCGCTTCATAAACCCGAAAATGCAGGAATTGTACGGGACTGAAGGCATGGGACAAACGGCAGAGAACCTCGTGGCCATGTACGGCATTGAGCGTGAGGCCCAGGATCTTTTCGCCTACAATTCGCACATGAAAGCGGCTGCAGCCCGCGAATCCGGAAGATTGGCAGAAGAGATCGTTGCTGTTGGAATACCACAGCGAAAGGCCGACCCGATCATTTTCGATCAGGACGAATTCATCAAACCCAAAACCACACTCGAAGTACTTGCCAAACTGCGACCTGCTTTCAAGAAGGATGGATCCGTAACGGCCGGGAACAGTTCTGGGCTGAATGATGGCGCTGCCGCGATGCTGGTGGCATCCGATCAAGCATTGAAAGACCATGGCCTGAAGCCATTGGCACGTATTGTTTCTGCTGCCGTGGCCGGGGTAGAGCCGCGCATCATGGGCATCGGTCCGGTATTCGCTTCTGAAAAAGCACTGAAACGTGCCGGTCTTACATTGGACCAGATGGATGTGATCGAGCTGAACGAAGCATTTGCAGCGCAATCGTTGGCCTGCACCCGTAAAATGGGATTGGCGGATGATGATCCGCGCGTCAACCCGAACGGTGGCGCCATTGCCATCGGTCACCCGCTGGGAATGAGCGGTGCAAGGATTCTACAGACTGCCGCCATTCAGTTGCAGAAAACCAACGGCCGGTATGCGTTGGTTACCATGTGTATCGGTGTAGGACAGGGCTACGCCACCATCATTGAAAGAGCTTAACGTGAACCCTAAAGTAGACCAATATCTGAATGAGAAGGCCAACCATTGGCAGCGGCCCTTATTGCAAACGCTGCGGCAATGCATTCTCGATTGCGGATTGAACGAGGAGATTAAATGGGGTGCTCCCACGTATACACATCATGGTAACGTGGTAGGGTTCTCAGCCTTCAAGAATCACTGCGGATTGTGGTTTTTTGAAGGGGCCATGCTGCAAGACAGATCGAATGTGCTCATGAATGCCAATGAAGGGAAGACTTCTGCACTGCGCCAGTGGCGATTCGTGGAAGGCGATAAGGTGGACGAAGAACTGGTGAAGCAGTACGTGCGAGAAGCCGCACTCAACATGGAGAAAGGCGTTAAAACCCCGAAGAAGAAGATCGTAGTGGTGGTGCCTCAACTGCTGCAGGATGCATTGGATGCCGAACCACAGGTGAAGGAATTCTTCAATTCCATGGCTCCATCGCACCGAAGAGAATACGCGCAGCATATTGCAGAGGCCAAACAAGAAGCAACCAAACTCCGCAGACTGGATAAGTGCATGGCCTTGCTCAGAGAGCGGAAAGGACTTCATGATAAATACAAGGATTGCTGATGATCTACGAATTCAAAGGCATGCGCCCAAGCATACATCCCAGTGCTTTCATTCACCACACCGCAAGCATCATCGGAAACGTTCAGATCGGCAAGGATGTTTACATCGGACCGGGTGCGGCCATACGTGGCGATTGGGGTCGGATCGTGATAGAGGACGGCTGCAACGTGCAGGAGAATTGCACCATCCATATGTTTCCAGGAACAACGGTATGGTTGCACAAAGGGGCGCACGTAGGGCATGGAGCCATCATTCATGGGGCTACATTGAACGAGAATTGCCTGATCGGAATGAACGCGGTGGTCATGGATGATGCCGAAGTAGGGGAGAACAGCATTGTAGGCGCCCTTTGTTTCGTTCCTGCAGAGATGAAGATCCCCGCTCGGAAGATCGTGGTGGGTAATCCGGCCAAGATCGTCAAAGATGTATCAGACGCAATGGTGACGTGGAAGACAGAGGGAACCAGGCTCTACCAGTCGCTTCCAAAAGAGAGTCATGGAACCTTGAAGCAACTTGGATTGGAAGACGTACAGGCTGATCATGCCATTCCGACAGACGACCCGTACCAAGGGCAGCAGCAGAACCTTTTCGAAACCTGGAAAAAGACGCAATAGCAACCTGCTTCATAAGATTCGTTGCCGATCTTGATAATTATCATTCGTTTTGCAATAATTTGAAGTTAACTTTGGTTCAGTATTTGTCAGGTCGAAATGACTGATCCATAATGTCTTACAGATCATCAAATGTTATTTAGAATCATGAAGACCCATCTCTTAAAGATCATGCTTGTAGTTGCCGTCAGCTCCGCCATCATGGCCGGTTGTGGCGCATTCAATAAGTTGCTCAATCCTAACATCCAGAAATTCAACGAAGATTACAACACCTACAAATCCGAGTTGGAAAGTCTGGACAGCGACCTTGATAATGCACTGAAAGACATTGAGGGATTCGGGAAAACGGATCAGACCAGCGGAATCGTATCGAGCCCACTATGCGGTGTGACTATCGATTGTACGCAAGTACAGCAAGGCATTCTTGTTTTCAACTTTGATGGGGTCACTCCGTGCTTTTCTCCTTCAAGAACCCGATCAGGTGCTGTACAGGTAGAGTTGATAAACGGCAGCAGCTGGTCTCAGGCGGGAGCAGTGATGAAGCAGACATTCATGGATTATAAGGTCACCGTATTGAGTAGTGGCCGTTCAATAAAGGTCAATGGCATCAAAACACTCAAGAATGTCAACGGACATGATTGGTGGAATTGGATCCTAGGAAATGTAGACCATACCTACGAATCGCGTGCATTCGATGTGCAAGTGGAGTTCGAAAATGGGCAAACAGCCACTTGGAACCACGCCAGGACCAACACCATTTCGTGGAATCCGGCCAACTCAGACCCCATTGTGACCAACGCACATCTGGCATTCAGTGTCAATGGCGATACTACCTTGAACGGAGTACCTACGGTTGATTCGTGGGGAGTCAACCGGTTCGGAGACGATTTCATTACCCGATACGAAGAACCGATCACATCCAATACCTACTGCGGACTATGGCGTTTCAGCACCGGACGTTTGGTGCACGAAGTGAGTGGCGATGATTTCACGCTAGATCTAGGTGTGAATCAGCAAGGGAATCCGAGCACAACCGTCTGTGCCTATGGCTTCAAGGTAAGCTGGAATGTTGGAAACAACACTAACAGCGCGGTATTCAGTTACTGAGAGCATTCTTGTAAATACAGAACGGGCACCTGTATGCAGGTGCCCGTTTTTTTATGCGATTTTTTGGACGTACGTTTTTACGGAACCCGCTGGAGCCCCGTTCCTATTTGGCATGTCATCATTCGTTTTTCACTTATTGATGAAACCTAGTTTGAGCAATATGTAAAAGATAAGGTCTTTCATGCTTAGAGGACGTGTACGCGCCTCTCAAGTTGCTTCGTTTCTGAATTCAGAAAGGCCCATTCTGTCTGATCCGCTCTGCTATCTTTGGCATCCAAATAGGATAGATAATGAGCAAACTTCAGAACTACTTAACAGGCAATTGGATAACAGGAGATGGTGATGGAAGTCCACTTTTCAATTCCGTTACGGGAGAAGTGGTGGCAACTGCTTCCACCAAAGGATTGGATTTCGCTGCTGCCCTACAGTATGGAAGAGAGAAGGGGGCTGCATTGCGTAGAATGACTTTTCAAGAACGTGGTCTCATGCTCAAGGCATTGGCCATGTATCTGATGGAACGCAAAGAAAAGTACTATGAAGTGAGCTACATGACCGGTGCCACACGCATCGATTCGTGGATAGATATTGAAGGCGGCATCGGAAATCTGTTCGCCAACGCAAGCCTACGCAGGCAGTTCGGAGATGAGAGTTATTACGTGGATGGAGAATATGCTCCGCTGAGTAAAGGAGGAAGCTTCATCGGTCATCACATCATGGTACCGAAAGAAGGCGTGGCTGTCCATATCAACGCCTACAATTTCCCCATTTGGGGCATGTTGGAAAAAGTGGCCGTTAACTGGTTGGCCGGAGTGCCTGCGGTCGTGAAACCGGCTACTGTAACATCATTTCTTACAGAAGTGATGGTGAGGGATATCATTGCTTCCGGCATTGTTCCAGAAGGTGCGTTGCAGTTGATATGCGGTTCAGCCGGAGACCTGCTTGATCATGTGGACTGCCAGGACGTGGTGACGTTTACGGGTTCTGCATCCACAGGTAGAATGCTGAAAGCAAGGCCAAGCATCATCAATAATTCAGTGCCGTTCAATATGGAGGCAGATAGCCTCAACTCGTCCATATTGGGCGAAGATGCCGTTCCAGGCACACTGGAATTCGACCTGTTCATTAAGGAAGTGGTCAAGGAGATCACTGTCAAGTGCGGACAGAAATGTACTGCCATACGAAGGATAATGGTACCCGAAAATCTGGTAGAAGATGTGCAGATAGCCATAGGACAGCGTTTGGAGAAGACCGCCATCGGAGCTCCCAATGCCGAAGGAGTACGCATGGGTGCCTTGGCCGGACAGGAACAGATGCGCGAGGTAAAAGAGCAGGTGCAGAAACTCATGCAGGAAAGCCAGATCGTGTTCGGTAACCTCGATCCGGTAGAGGCTATTGGGGCAGATGGTTCAAAAGGAGCGTTCATGTCGCCTATCCTTATGCGCAATGACGATCCGTTCAAATCATCGGCCGTTCATAACATCGAAGCTTTCGGACCGGTAAGTACCATTCTTCCGTACAAGAACTTGGATGATGCCATTGCCCTTTCTAAACTCGGGTTGGGTTCGTTGTGCTGCTCCATTGTAACCAATGATGAGAAAACAGCTCGTCATTTTGCCATTGGTGCCGCTTCGTATCATGGCCGGATCCTTGTGCTCAATAACGAATGCGCCAAGGAAAGCACGGGTCATGGTTCGCCCATGCCCTTATTGGTGCACGGTGGACCGGGTAGAGCGGGTGGAGGAGAAGAGATGGGCGGAAAGCGTGGCGTGATGCACTACATGCAGCGCACAGCCATTCAGGGGTCGCCCAGCATGATCACTGCCATTACCAACGTCTATCAGCAAGGGGCCAAGCAGAAAGAGGTGCTGCTCAATCCGTTCATGAAGCATTTTGAGGAGGTGGAGATCGGTGAAACGCTCATCACTCACAAGCATACCGTTACAGAAGCCGACATCATCAACTTCGCCAATGTGAGTGGCGACCATTTCTATGCACATACGGATGTGACTTCTTTGGGTGGAACCCTTTTTGAAGGTCGCGTGGCGCACGGTTATTGGATCCTGTCCAAAGCAGC
>JBFHEW010000059.1:0-9444 GCA_041583955.1 Bacteroidia bacterium
ACAATGAACTGGAAGAGAAAATGCACGAGCTCAGGAAACAAAGGCGTGAAAATCGTGTAGCAACCAAGCAGAAGCATGCAGAAATGACCGATGCACAGCTTTCTGCAGCGGTAGATCGGGAACTGGCATTTGAACAGCAGGAACTGGACCTGAAAAAAGAGTACAACGAGCGGTTCAAGAAAATACTTCCGATGAAGAAAGTGGCTCAACTACATGAAGCCGAACACGGGTTCCGGAAAGAGTTGCTCCATCGAGCCAAAGACCATCCAAGGCCTGGCCCAAGACCAAGCCGTTGACAGCCTCCGAAATAAATCAGATAGGCGCTGAACGATCAGCGCCTTTTTTCGTTGTAACCATTACTGGAGAACAGAGTTTAAACGGGCTTATCTCACATCAGAAACGCAGTTTGAAAACATTGCGTTTGGAAGGAATGGACAACCGGTTGAAGACGTAACTTCTCTGACAAATGTGATGATCGTTTTTTTTGTATAATCGCGCTAGCAAATTCAAAACCATTTACTGACTAAATAATGAGTGACAAAGCCGAGATTCGTGTAGGAGACCAATCGATTGAACTACCTATTATAACAGGTACGGAGAATGAACAGGGAATAGATATCCGAAAACTGCGTGATCAGACCGGTCTGATAACCTTCGATAGTGGTTATAAGAACACTGGTGCAACGAGCAGTGCCATCACTTTTCTGGACGGTGAAAAGGGAATTTTGCGGTATCGAGGGTATCCGATAGAACAATTGGCTGAAAAGTCGACCTTCTTGGAAGTGGCTTACCTGCTGATCTATGGCGAACTACCGAACAAAACTGAATTTGCGGACTGGACAGAGAAAATCACGCGCCACACGCTTATCCATGAGGATATGAAGGAGTTTTTCGAGGCGTTCCCTCGAAAAGCACATCCGATGGGAGTTTTGGCTTCGAACCTGATATCGCTCTCGACCTTCTACCCTGAAAGTCTAGACCCGGACAGGGAAGAGGAAAAGGTAGACCTTACCATCATACGTTTGATAGCGAAGATCTCCACCATTGCTGCATGGTCGCACAAGAATTCTGTGGGACACCCTGTGGTATATCCTAAGAACAAATACAACTATTGCGAGAATTTCATGAACATGATGTTCTCCGTTCCTACTGAAGATTACGAACCCGATCCGGTCATCGTGAAAGCGTTGGATCAGCTGTTGATCCTTCATGCCGATCACGAACAGAACTGTTCAACTTCTACCGTGAGAATAGTAGGTTCATCAAGAGCCAATCTCTATGCATCCATTGCTGCCGGTGTTTCTGCTCTTTGGGGACCACTACATGGTGGTGCCAACCAAGCCGTTATCGAAATGTTGGAAAACATTCAGAAAGACGGTGGCGGTATGCAGAAATGGATTGACAAGGCGAAAGACAAGGACGATCCGTTCCGTATCATGGGCTTCGGTCACCGTGTTTACAAGAACTTTGATCCACGAGCCACCATCATTAAGAAATCTTGCGATGATGTATTGGCCAAGCTAGGAGTGAAAGATCCAATTCTTGACCTTGCAAAACAGTTGGAGCATGTTGCTTTGAATGATGACTACTTCAAGGAGAGAAACCTATATCCTAACGTTGACTTCTACTCTGGAATCATCTACAAGGCCATTGGAATCCCAACTGAAATGTTCACCGTGATGTTTGCCATGGGACGACTTCCAGGATGGATTGCACAATGGAAGGAAATGATGGAGAACAAGGAGCCTATCGGAAGACCTCGCCAGATCTACACTGGTCCTACTGAAAGACCTTACAACCCGATATCAGGTAGGTAATCCTATTAAATACCCGATCTTAGAAAAGGATGAGCATCTCTGCTCATCCTTTTTTGTTTGCCTGATATTCAGTTCGAAAGGATTGGAAATTGCGTTCTTTGCAACGTATGTCAAAACGGCTATTCCGAAAACGGAACATCGGACTTTTCATTAAGGTCATCATTGCCTTTGTGGCACTGTGGTTCATTTATCGGGAGCTACAGTTGAAAGACCAGCAGACAGACCTGCGTTTCGGGGTCGGATTTTTGATGCAACCCGAACAGTTACCTGCCCTCATCGGTCTGCTGCTACTGATGTTTCTGAACTGGGCCTTGGAGGCCATCAAATGGCAATTACTGGTAAGTCATATCGAGAAGATAACCGTGTGGAAGTCACTCAAAGCCATCTTTTCGGGAATAACCATTGCCATTTTCACTCCTAATCGGGTCGGTGAATACGGAGGGCGGATATTCCATCTTCAGAAAGCAGATAGAATAGATGCAGCCCTGCTGACCATTGTAGGCAGCTATGCCCAATTGGTGGTTACGCTGGTCACCGGCATCCTGGCCACCATTTTCTTCTTACCTGAATACATCGGCCTTGGCCCCATTACCCCAATGCAGTACAATCTTATCGGTATTCTGATGATTGGGCTCTGCGTGATCCTGATCGTCCTTTTCCTCAATACCCGCCTCCTTACCACCATCATCAACTGGTTGCCGATACCCGATAAGTACCGTCATTACGCCAACGTGTTCGAATACCATAGTTCAGCCACCCTCGGAAAAGTGTTCGTAGCAAGCTCAATGAGGTATATCATCTTCTCCTATCAGTTCTTCGTACTCTTGAAATTATTCCATGTAGGCATCGGTTTCAGCGATGCCCTGATGATGATTTCAATGACGTATTTCGTGATGACCGCCATTCCTACCATTGCCATCACCGAATTAGGCGTGCGCGGATCGGTCTCTGTCTATTTCCTTGGAATGGCGTCTGCCAACCTGAGCGGCATTTTCATGGCAAGCGCCATGCTTTGGCTCATCAACCTGGCACTACCCGCTTTGATCGGCATTCTCTTCATATTCCAACTTCGTTTCTTCCGTAAATCAGATTGATGGCTGCATTCGGGATCTATCTGGTTGGGGCGGCTTATCTGGTCACATTCGTTTATGCGATGATGATCATCTACGCCATTTCCGGTTGGAAAAAACTGGAGATTGCCGAAGAAAAGGATCCCAGCCTAGCAGTAAGCATTATTGTTGCTGCGCGAAATGAAGCCGGGAACGTAGGGTCGTTGATCCGAAACCTTTTCGCACAGAAATACCCAGCCCACCTGTTTGAAGTGATCGTGATAGACGATGGTTCGGAAGATGATACGCTATCCATCTGTAATGAGCTGATAAAGGAGTTTCCAACCTTGAAAGTGCTGTCGAACAGCAATGGAGAGGGGAAAAAAGCGGCTTTGCAACATGGAATCGCTCATGCCGGATTCGACATCATTGCCACGGTAGATGCCGATTGCAGCGTTCCCGAATTCTGGCTTGCCACCATGAACGACCATTGGAAAGCAGGACAGACCAAAATGTTACTAGGGCCCATCATTCTCATGCCGACTGAAAGTGCATTCCACCAGATCCAATCGCTCGAAATGCACGCCACCATGGGATTGACAGGAGGTTTTGCTGCTCATGGCAAACCCATCATGGCCAATGGTGCCAATCTCATTTACGACAAGCATGCCTTTAAAGAAATGGGTGGGTTCGGTTCTTCAAAGAACCCATCTGGCGATGATGTTTTCAGCATGCTTTCGATGCACAGAAAATGGCCCGGTTCGGTTCAATTCGTACCGCATTTTCAAGCAGTTGTGGCAACGGCACCACAACCAGACCTCTCTTCGTTCTGGCAGCAACGAAAACGTTGGCTTTCCAAGAAAAGCGGTTATTCAAACGCTTGGGTCAAAGGCGTGGCCATTATCACCTACCTCGCCAACCTGACAGCCTTCGTCTCTCTGATGGCGCTCATTCTGGCTTTCGGTAGCCTCTGGACCACCCTATTGATGTGGGTACTGTTTGTAAAACTGTTGCTCGACCTGGTGCTCATCCGAACAGTTTCGCGCGATATTCAGCCATACTGTGGCATCTCGCATGTGTTACTGGCCGAGATATTCATTGTGTGCTACATCACCTTTCTTGGCATCTTTGGCAATGTGAGCACCTATGTTTGGAAAGGCAGAACCATCAACTTGAATGACTAAGATCAAAGGCACATCACTTGGGCAATTGGCATGGTACCGTTTCAAGCGTGACGCTGCGGCCTTATTCGGTGTGGCAGTCATTGTCATTGCGGTGGTGCTGGCCATTCTTGGACCGTTGATCACACCGGACGGAAGTCCGAATGCCAACCGCCAACACATTGAGCTGAGTGCCAAGAAACCAGGGGCACGTTTCACCTTCCTTAAAATTCCCCGCGCGTTCGTTTCTGCTGATGGTATCGTAGACCGTTTGCTGCTCGGAAAACAGGAAACGTATTCGTGGATACCTATACATTCCTACTCGTTCACCACCGACTCGCTTATCATAGAACGCTACACCGGAGATACTCCGAATGATGGCGAGCTGGTGACCTTTCCGCTTTCAGATTTTGGCGTTTCAATGGCGGTCAAAGAAATTGAAGGCCGGTTCATCGAATCGCGCACATTTTGGTTGGGCACGGACCGCTTTGGCCGTGATCTGCTCAGCCGCATGATACTCGGAACACGCATCTCACTGTCCATTGGACTGGTGGCTGTGTTCATTTCGTTGTTGATCGGCATTCTGATGGGTTCGCTGGCAGGTTTTTTCCGCGGATGGATCGATAATGTGGTGATGTGGTTCGTAACGGTGGTCTGGAGCATCCCTCTCCTCCTACTCGTCATTGCCATTACCTTGGCCATGGGCAAAGGATTCTGGCAGGTGTTTGTAGCGGTTGGATTGGCCATGTGGGTGGATGTGGCACGTATCGTGCGCGGACAGATCCTCAGCATTCGCGAAAAGGAATTCGTGGAGGCTTGTCGGGCTCTCGGATATTCTGGGTTCCGTACCATCGTAAGACACATTCTACCCAATATCCTCGGTCCGGTCATCGTGATATCGGCTGCCAATTTTGCTTCGGCCATTCTGATCGAAGCGGGGCTGAGTTTCTTAGGGATCGGGGCACAGCCTCCCATTCCAAGTTGGGGCGCCATGATCAAGGATCACTACGGTTACATCATCATGGACAAGGCCTATTTGGCGCTTATTCCTGGAGCTGCCATTCTGCTGATGGTCCTTGCTTTCACGCTGGTCGGAAATGGCATTCGCGATGCGATCGATGTGAAGGGAAACAACTGATATTCAGTAAATTTGGATGTATGGACGTGACCACTCTCAAATACAGCATCATAGAGCGCTTGATCAGAACCAACGATGAAAAATTGTTGGAGCGCGTGGCCAAACTGATGAAATCGGTTCCGGTTGATTATCCAACAAATGAACTCAAACCGATGTCGGTTGAGGAACTTGAAACGCGTATAAAGCAATCGAGAAAGGATGTTTCGGATGGGAAATTCCGAACAACTGATGAGATGAAAGACCATTTCCGCAACAAATGAAGCCGTTGGTCGTCATTTGGTCGAACCAAGCTTGGAGTGACCTTGACAAGATCTATGACTTCATTGCCAAGGACTCCCAAATTCAAGCTGAAAAACAAGTATTCCGCATCTTAGATCGGGGTGAGCAATTATCAACGCAACCGTTTATCGGCCAGATTCAATTAGATATCGACCCAAAATTGGAGGCTCGGTATCTGGTTCAAGATAATTACAAGATCATTTATTTCGTTGATGAATTAAACATCATCGTGGATACGATATTCGATACGCATCAAGACCTCGAAAAACTAAAGCCGAAAGGATGAAAAAAGCAGCCTACTTCGGATTGTTCATTATCGTGGCATTGGCGCTGGGCTTCATGCTCGGGCCTAAGGCACCGGAACCTCATCTCGACCCGAGTCCGATATCCATTCCGATAGCCTTCGATTCGTTGGAAGGATGGGTTGCTCATCGGGAATCAGGCTTCAAGACCCTGAAACCGGGGAATGAGGCAGAAATTGTTTGGCTGAACGACTCGGTACAGAAGACCGCATATGCTGTGGTTTACTTCCACGGTTTCACTGCCTCCAAGGCAGAAGGCGGAACGCTGCATCGCGACTTCTCTAAGCGATACGGCTGCAACCTGTATCTGCCGCGGCTTTTCGGGCATGGCTTGGATACAACAAACGCACTCATCGACCTTACACCAGAGAATTACCTGCAATCGGCCAAGGAAGCCATCGCCATCGGAAAGCAGCTGGGCAGCAAGGTGATTCTGATGTGCACTTCCACAGGCGCCACGCTGGGCCTCTATCTTGCCTCACACGACCCACAGGTAGAAGCCATTCTATGCTATTCGCCCAACATCGATATTTACGACCCGAATTCGAAGTTCTTGACAGGGCCGTGGGGATTGCAGCTCGTGCGTTTGGTCATGGGTAGTGATTTCCGCTCTTATGATGCGGAGGCGGAATACAAGAAATATTGGCAGACCCATTATCGGATTGAAGGTTTGGTGGCTGTGCGCTCGCTGCTTGACGCTACAATGACGAAAGAGACCTTTTCACAGATCCATCAACCTGTGTTTGTTGCAGCTTATTTCAAGGATGAGGGACATCAGGACAAGACCGTCTCAGTAGAGGCCATGCGGCAAATGATGCCCTTGCTTGCAACTTCGGCCAACAAGAAACGCATGGTCGAATTCCCGAATGTGGGTGCCCATGTCATGACCAGTCCGCTTACATCAAACGATGTGGAAAGCGTGAAAGTAGAGACCTACAGATTTGCGGAGCAAGTTATCGGTCTCAGCACAGCGGTGTCCCCCTGAATTGCAACCAAGCAAACCGCTATATCCTTAATTTAGTGCAATGAGACTGAAGGCAATCTTACGCTTCATTTCCACCTGAATGAATGATACACGGTAAGCGCTTGGTTAAATGGATGGTGATGGTGAGCGGAGTGACGGCTCTCATCATGCTGATGTTGGCTTTCACAGATGTTCCGTACCACGCTTACCACCGACTAGGCACGAGTTGCCAACCGCTGCGGGCGAATCCTGAAGTGATCGTGCTGCTAGGCGGCAGCGGCATGCCAAGTGCCGATGGCTTGATGCGCAGCTACTTTGCGGCTCAGGCTGCCCTCAAATTCCCGGAAAGCGAGATCATCATTGCTCATCCCTTCGACAACGATAGTTCGAATACCTTGCAGCTCGACCTGATGAAGAAGGAATTGGTGATGCGTGGCGTGGACAGTCTGCGGGTGCGCTACGAGCCCTACGGTTTCGATACACATTCGCAGGCAGAGAATATTTCAGTACTGTTGGATGGAAGAACGGAGGTTCCCGTGCTGGTGATCACGAGTCCGGAGCACATGTATCGCTCCATCCGTTCGCTGGAGAAGGCTGGCTTGCAGATGGTGGGCGGACTTCCATCGTTCGAGAAACCCATCAACCAACGTAAACTCAAAAGCAAGAAACACCCCGAACGCTCGGGCGATCTGCCTTGGCGTTACAACGTTTGGAGTTACTTGAGATACGAACTGCTTGTGCTGCGCGAGTACTGCGCCATTGCTTACTACAAGCTGAGGGGCTGGATCTGAACCTTGGATTGATGCTTATCTTTGAATCATGAACCGATTGGAAATTCATCAGAAAGAGATCAATCGCATCTGCGAAAAGCACCATGTAGAGAAGCTTTTCGTATTCGGTTCCATTCTCACGGATGCATTCAATGATGCAAGCGACATCGACCTTGTTGTTCAATTCGGAAAGGTGGAATTATCTGAATACTTCAACAATTTCATGGGGTTCAAAGAAGAGATGGAGGCACTATTAGATCGAAAAGTAGATCTGATAGAGAACAAGGCTGTTAAAAACCCCATTTTCAGAAAGATCCTGGATAGGGACATGCAGAACATCTATGAACGAGCGGCTGCTTAAATCACTCTACGATATCAAGGGAGCGATTGATGAAATTGAGCTCTTTTTTGCGTCTAGCGAAATGCGTTTCGATGTTTATTCTAAAGATATTCAGCTGAAACGGGCTGTGGAAAGAGACCTCGAGATCATTGGCGAAGCCGTCAATCGTATTATAAAGTATGAGCCTGAAATTCCAATTACAAACGCTCATCGAATCGTTGGACTGAGGAATCAGATCATTCATGGTTACGATTCTATTACGGATGAGAACATTTGGGCCATCGTGATCAATCATTTGCCCAAATTGAAGCTGCAAGTTGAAGCTTTGATTGCCGAAGAAGGATAGAAAAAAGCCCCTCCGTTTTCACGGAAGGGCTCTGAAAAACTCTTGCTGTAAAGGCGTAAGGCCTTACGGCCCCTACGAAAGCGCTTGCTGCACTTTTTCTGCTGCTTCTTTCAAGGCAATGGCCGACATTACCTTCAGCCCGCTTTCGTCAATGATCTTCTTGGCCTCTTCGGCATTGGTTCCTTGCAAACGGACAATGATCGGTACATTGATCTCGCCCATGTTCTTGTAAGCATCAACCACACCTTGCGCCACTCGATCGCAACGAACAATTCCTCCGAAGATGTTCACCAATATGGCTTTCACATTCGGGTCCTTTAGGATGATTCGGAATGCTTTTTCAACTCGTTCTGCATCGGCAGTTCCTCCCACATCCAAGAAGTTGGCTGGCTCAAAGCCAAGCAATTTGATCATGTCCATGGTGGCCATGGCCAATCCGGCACCATTGACCATACAGCCAACGTTTCCGTCCAATTTAACGTAGTTCAGACCGACTTTTCCTGCTTCCACCTCTGTCGGGTCTTCTTCGCTCTCATCGCGCATGGCAGCATAGTCCGGATGACGGTACAAGGCGTTTCCGTCCAAAGTCACTTTGGCATCCACTGCCAAGATCTTATTATCCGATGTCTTCAACACAGGATTGATCTCAAACATGGCGCTGTCGCTGCTCACATATGCCTTGTAAAGTGCAAACACGAACTTGGTCATCTCTTTGAAAGCCTGTCCGGAAAGACCAAGATTGAAGGCGATCTTCCGTGCCTGAAATCCTTGTAGTCCCAGTCCTGGATCGACCTCCTCTTTGAAAATGAGGTGTGGCGTGTGCTCTGCAACCGACTCAATGTCCATTCCACCTTCGGTAGAATACATGATCATGTTCTTGCCAGTGGCACGGTTCAAGAGTACGCTCATGTAGAACTCCTCGGTCTGTGCCTCGCCCGGATAGTACACGTCCTCAGCTATCAGAACCTTGTTCACCTTCTTCCCAACACCGTTGGTCTGAGCCGTCTCGAGATGTCCGCCAAGAATACCCTTTACGGTTTCCTCCACTTTATCCAATCCTTTGGCCAGAACAACCCCATGCGAACCTGTTTCTGCCACCACTCCTTTACCTCTACCTCCTGCGTGTATCTGTGCCTTAACCACAAACCACGATGTACCGGTCTCGGCATTCAATTCCTTGGCTGCTGCAACTGCATCTTCCAACTTGTCTACAACTTTTCCTCGCTGCACCGTCACTCCGAAACTGCTCAGAATGCTCTTACCTTGATATTCATGAATA
>JBFHEW010000060.1:0-9429 GCA_041583955.1 Bacteroidia bacterium
ACCGGTTCATTCGCTGTAGGTGCGGTTTCCATTACCAACGCTGGCAAGAAATACGAGATTGCTCAAACCCAATCTCACCATACTTTGATGGGGCGTGACGCCATTGTTAAAGAAACGACCCTCGAAGAATACAAGAAAGATCCAAAGTCTGGAAATCCAGACCTGATGCTGTACGTGTCAAGTGCTGGAAGCAGTGGTCATGGAGACGCTCATGGTGGTGGACACGGTGAGGAAGGACACGGAGAAGCTGCTCACGAGGAGCACTCGAACCCATTCTTGCCTCCTACAGAGGTGAACCTTTGGGATGACCATGCCATTGGCAATGGCCATCGCTGGGGAATGACCGTTGACCTTAACAAGTGCATCGGTTGTGGTGCTTGTGTCACCGCTTGTGGATCAGAGAATAACGTTCCTGTTGTCGGAAAAGAAGAAGTAAGAAGAGGTCGTGATATGCACTGGTTGCGCATTGACCGCTACTACTCTTCAGACATGACCGAAGAACGAGCAGAAGCTGAAGGTATCGGTGCCATCGAGAAGTTCAGTCTGATGGAAGCAGCTGCAGAAGCGCCACAGGTTGCCTATCAGCCAATCATGTGTCAGCATTGTAACCATGCACCGTGCGAAACGGTCTGCCCGGTTGCTGCAACCACCCATAGCAACGAAGGTCTGAACATGATGACCTACAACCGTTGCATCGGTACACGATATTGCGCGAACAACTGTCCTTACAAGGTCAGAAGGTTCAACTGGTTCCAGTATCACAACGGAAGTCAGGACTTCAGTAAGAACCCTGCCAACGATGATCTTGGAAGAATGGTCTTGAACCCTGATGTAGTGGTGAGAGATAGAGGGGTAATGGAGAAGTGCAGCTTCTGCGTTCAAGGAATACAGGCAGCGAAGCTGAAGGCGAAGAAGGCCGGTCGCAAAGTTGCTGATGAAGAAGTTCAAAGTGCGTGTGCCGAGGCTTGTCCTACAAACGCCATTGTGTTCGGAGACCTGAATGACAAGGCAAGTTGGGTAGCTGCAGAGGCCAAAGATGAAAGAAGTTATCACCTCTTGGAGGAGGTTGGCGTACAGCCGAACGTTTTCTACAAGACGAAGGTGAGAAACGTAGAAGTTAACGAAGCTTAATTAAGACTAAAGCAAGTATAGATGTCGAGTCACGAAGCTTGGATAAGGGAGCCACTCGTTTTAGGAGATAAATCCTATCACGATATTTCCAATGACATCGCAAAGCCAATAGAGGGCAAAGCGAACAAGCAATGGTGGATTGTGTTCACCATTTCATTAATTGCCATGCTTTGGGGCGTGGGATGTATCCTTTACACGATAGGTGTAGGTATCGGAACATGGGGATTGAACAAGACCGTAGGTTGGGCCTGGGATATCACCAACTTCGTTTGGTGGGTCGGTATCGGTCACGCTGGAACGTTGATCTCCGCTGTACTTCTACTCTTCCGTCAGAAGTGGAGAATGGCCATCAACCGATCGGCAGAGGCCATGACCATCTTTGCGGTGATCTGTGCTGCCTTGTTCCCTGGTATTCACATGGGACGTATCTGGATGGCATACTGGGTTCTTCCATTGCCGAATCAATTCGGGTCATTGTGGGTGAACTTCAACTCGCCACTTCTTTGGGACGTGTTTGCCATCTCAACTTACTTCAGCGTATCGCTTGTGTTCTGGTACATCGGTCTTATTCCTGATTTTGCCACCATCCGCGACCGCGCTGCAAGAGCTGCGAAGCCAATCTCACATGCCGTTTACGCAATCATGTCGTTCGGTTGGAGTGGAAATGCACGCGCTTGGCATCGTTTTGAGGAGATATCATTGGTATTGGCAGGTTTGGCAACACCACTGGTACTTTCGGTACACACCATCGTATCCATGGACTTTGCAACATCGGTGATTCCGGGTTGGCATACCACCATTTTCCCTCCATACTTCGTTGCTGGAGCGATCTTCTCGGGATTCGCCATGGTTCAGACCCTGATGCTCGTTATGCGTAAGGTGGTTAATCTGGAAGAATACATCACGCTTAACCACGTGGAATTGATGAACAAGATCATCATGCTTACAGGTTCCATTGTGGGTGTTGCGTACATCACGGAGCTGTTCATGTCATGGTATTCAGGTGTTGAATACGAGCAATATGCGTTCTTGAACCGTGCCTCTGGACCTTACTGGTGGGCATACTGGGCCATGATGAGTTGCAACGTGATCAGCCCACAGGTGTTCTGGTCGAAGAAACTCAGAAGGAACATCACATTCACATTCATTCTTTCGATCGTGGTGAACATCGGTATGTGGTTCGAGCGATTCGTGATCATCGTTACTTCGCTTCACCGAGATTATCTTCCATCAAGTTGGATCATGTTCTACCCTAGTTGGGTTGACATCGGGATATTCATCGGAACACTCGGTATTTTCTTCACCTTCTTCCTATTGTATGCACGTACATTCCCAGTGCTGCCTATTGCAGAAGTGAAGTCTATTTTGAAATCAACTGGATCTCAATACAAGAAATAATTCAGACTGATAATGAGCACGAAAGAAATACACGGTCTGTTTGGAGATGAGGAGGTGCTGAAGGCATCTGCCAAGGCGCTTGTCAAAAAGGGCGTGCATATTAAAGATGTATTCTCTCCATTCCCGATTCACGGAATCGACCCGATCATTGGAGTTCCTCCAACACGCCTTCACATAGCCGGATTCATTTACGGATTGGTTGGTATGAGTTTAGCATTGTTCATGTTCTGGTTCACGCTGATACTCGATTGGCCGATGAACATCGGTGGAAAGCCGAATTTTGACCTGATACATAACCTACCTGCGTTTATTCCGGTAACGTTTGAAATGACTGTTTTCTGTGCTGCGCACGGAATGGCCGTCACCTATTTCATCCGTAATACCATCTACCCTGGAAAGAAGAACTGGAATCCGGACCTCAGAACCACTGATGATAAGTTCCTGATCCAGATCGATCTTGGAGAGAACAGTTTAAGCGGAGCGGAGATTGAAGCGATCTTAAAAGAAACCGGAGCAGAGGAAATAACGCAAAAATGAACAAGGCATTGAAATACAATACTTCGCTGGTTGCAAGTGCATTCGTTTGCATGGTTGTGCTGATGAGCTCTTGTAAAACAGACCCGAACAGTCCTGGGGTAGAGTATATGCCAGACATGTACCGCTCCCCGTCTTACGAAACTTACAGTCCTAATCCTGTTTTCAAGGACAGTATGACTGCGCAATTGCCAGTTGCGGGTACCATCGGCAGAGGAGAATGGCCGGAAACAGGTAGCCTCATCAACGCATTGCCTTACACGTACCCGAACACGTTGGAAGGGTACGAAGCAGCAGGGGCGGAGTTGAAGAGCCCTATCGCCAAGTCGGGCGAAGCAACCGCTGAAGGAAAAGTGATCTTTGAGAAGATGTGCATGCACTGCCATGGTCCGAAAGGAGAAGGAGATGGACAGCTCATCGGAACAGGTAAATTCCCACCACCTCCAGCTTATAATGGTGGTGCGTTGAAGGATCTTCCTGAAGGAAAGATGTTTCACACAATCACCTACGGAAAAGGGTTGATGGGGTCACATGCATCTCAGCTTACAAAAGAAGATCGTTGGAAGGTCATTCAGTACATCCAAGAACTTCAGAAGCTTTAATTGAATTAGAGAAATAGAAGCCAGAAATGGATTATACATTCAAATCAAGCACTAAACAAATTACGCTGGGCCTCGTTGGCCTGGGTGTACTTTCATTGGTGTACGCAGTGCTTACGCACGTTCCAGGGCAGCGTATCTGGGCAAACCTTTTGGTCAACTCCTACTTCTTTGTGGGCATCGGCCTCATGGGTACATTATGGATGGCCATTCAATATGTATCTGAAGCAGGTTGGTCGTCAGGATTCAAAAGAGTACCAGAGGCGATAGCTCAGTTCCTTCTTGTAGGAGGTCCGATTCTTCTTGTAGTACTTATTGGCGGAAGCCATAGCTTAGGGTTCCACCATATCTATCACTGGATGGACCCTGAGGTAATGAATCCGGAAAGCTCGCATTACGATGCGATCATTGCTGGAAAGTCTGCTTACTTGAACGAGCCTTTCTTCTTCCTGCGTTCAGCGGCATATATCTTCATTTGGATCGCATTCACAATTTATTTCAGAAAATCATCCTTGAAGGAAGACCTTGAAGGTGGCGTTGCCATCCACAAGAAGAATTATGGAGTTGCTGCAGCGTTTCTCGTATTCTACGGTGTAACTTCTTCTACAGCTGCTTGGGATTGGATGATGTCCATTGATACGCACTGGTTCAGCACCCTTTTCGGTTGGTACAACTTCGCTACCATGTTCGTAACCGGAATTACCATGTTCGCGCTGATCACGATCTCATTGAAACGCAATGGTTACATGGAGCACATCAACCAAGAGCACATCCAAGACCTTGGAAAGTTCATGTTCGGTGCATCTGTGTTCTGGGGATACTTGTGGTTCTCACAGTTCATGTTGATCTGGTATGCCAATATCCCTGAAGAGGTAACCTACTTCCAAGATAGATGGAAGAACTACTTGGCCATTTGGTGGGCGGTGCCTATTCTGAACCTTGTACTTCCGATGTTGATACTTATGGACAAGGCTGCCAAGAGGAATTACAGCATCATGACAATGGCCGGAGTGATAATCGTTGTGGGTCATTGGTTGGATGTATTCCAAATGGTGATGCCAGGATCGGTAAAGGCTGATTGGGGAATCGGAGTGTTGGAGATAGGCCTGTTCCTTGGCTTCCTAGGGTTGTTCTTGTTCGTAGTGCACAATGCACTTGCAAAAGCACCATTGGTTGCTAAGAACCATCCATACTTGGATGAGGCGAAACACCATCACGTATAATCTGGCGGTAAAGTATTCGGTAAAAGAGAACTGAGAAATGATCAATCTGCTTATTGCAATAGTTACAATCCTGGCCATTCTTGTAGTGGCGAAGGTGATTCGAGTGTTCGAGTTGAGCACCGAACTCAAAGGCGACAATCCGGCCGAGGTCACTGCTTCGGATAATAAGACACAGGCTACCCTGTTTGTGATATTGGGCCTGTTCTGGCTTGGTTTTGTTGTTTACAGCGTTTTTGCTTGGGGGCCGCTCACATTGCCTGTATCAGCATCTGAGCATGGCGAAGACATCGATGGACTTATGACCCTAACTTGGGCCATTATCGCTCCTGCGTTTTTCATCACGCATTTGCTGCTAATCTATTTCAGCTACAAGTACTACTTCAAAAAGGAGCAAAAGGCGACTTTCTTCGCTCACAGCACCAAGTTGGAGATGATCTGGACAACCGTTCCGACCATTGTCTTGGCCTCGTTGATCGTTTATGGTCTGAGTATTTGGAACGAAGTGACATCACCAGAGCCGGACGATGCGATGGAGGTGGAGATCTATGCCAAGCAGTTCGACTGGACGGCTCGATATGCAGGAGCTGACAACGTTCTTGGAAAATCAGGATACAGATTGATCACCAGCGAAAACCCCCTAGGTGTCAGTATGGAGGATGCAGCTTCAGCTGACGACAAGATCGTACGTGGAGAACTGCACTTGCCTGTAGGAAAGCCTGTGGTATTCAAATTCCATTCAAGAGACGTGTTGCACAGTGCTTACATGCCGCATTTCAGGCTGCAGATGAACTGTGTGCCAGGTATGACCACGCAATTCCACATGGTGCCGAAGACAACCACCAAGGAGATGCGAGAGATCACTGGTAACGATGAGTTCGACTACCTGTTACTTTGCAACAAGATCTGTGGTGGCGCACACTACAACATGCAAATGGCCATCATCGTAGAGTCTGAAGAAGATTATGCAGCTTGGTTGGCAGATAAGAAGACCATAGCCGAAAGCATGGCACCAGCCGAAGAAACGGTTGTTGTTGCTGAAGTTGTTGAAGAGGGTGCAGAGGCCCCAGTAGAGAAAGAAGAAGAACACACAGAAGCACCTGCTTCTCACTAGTATTTATAAAGGATAAAGATGTCAGATCACGCAGAACACGCAGAGCACGCGCATCACCATCATGGCAAGCCTGATTTTTGGACACACTACGTGTTCAGTCAGGATCATAAGATGATATCAAAGCAGTTTCTCATCACTGCTATCATCATGGGATTCATCGGAATGGCATTGTCAATGCTTTTCCGTTTGCAGCTTGGATGGCCAGGAGAATCGTTCAAGGTACTTGAAATGTTCCTTGGAGATTGGGGGAAAGATGGTATTCTAGACCCTAACATGTATCTCGCTTTGGTTACCATACACGGTACCATCATCGTTTTCATGGTCCTTACCGGAGGATTGACCGGTACGTTTGCGAACCTGCTTATTCCATTGCAGATCGGGGCGCGCGACATGGCTTCAGGATTCCTCAATATGCTCTCATATTGGTTCTTCCTGGCTTCGTCTGTGGTGATGGTTGCATCACTTTTCATTGAAACAGGTCCTGCTTCGGCCGGATGGACGGTTTATCCACCGCTTAGTGCACTTCCTGAAGCCATTCCAGGTTCGGGTCTGGGTATGACCATGTGGTTGGTGAGTATCGCTCTGTTCATTGTGTCTTCGTTGCTTGGCGGTATCAATTACATCGTTACAATTGTCAACCTTCGTACAAAGGGCATGTCAATGGGCCGTTTGCCTCTGACCATGTGGGCAATCCTGATCACGGCCATCCTTGGTCTGTTATCATTCCCTGTTCTATTGTCTGCAGCGCTGCTTTTGATCTTTGACAGAAGTTTCGGAACAAGTTTCTATCTGTCTGATATCTTCATTGGCGGACAGGCGTTGGAGCACACAGGAGGTAGCCCGATTCTATATGAACACCTTTTCTGGTTCTTGGGTCACCCAGAGGTTTACATCATCCTTTTGCCAGCACTTGGTATCTCTTCAGAGATCATCTCAACCAATTCGCGTAAACCTATTTTCGGGTACAAGGCGATGGTCGGGTCCATGTTGGCAATTGCATTCCTTTCGTTCATCGTTTGGGGTCATCACATGTTCCTTACGGGAATGAATCCTTTCCTTGGTTCGGTCTTCACATTTACAACGTTGTTGGTTGCTATTCCATCTGCAGTAAAGGTGTTCAACTACCTTACCACTCTTTGGAAGGGGAATATCGTTTACACCCCCGCCATGATGTTCGCTATCGGACTCGTGTCCACCTTCGTTACGGGTGGTCTTACCGGAATCATCCTTGGAGACTCTGCGTTGGATATTAACGTTCACGATACATACTTCGTTGTAGCTCACTTCCACATTGTAATGGGTGCTTCTGCCATCTTCGGTATGTTTGCTGGTGTTTATCACTGGTTCCCTAAGATGTACGGACGACTGATGAACAAGAAACTGGGCTATGCGCACTTCTGGTTGACGGTGATATCTGTATATGGCGTTTTCTTCCCGATGCACTTCATTGGATTGGCCGGTGTACCAAGACGTTATTATTCGAACGAGGCATTCCCGTTGTTCGATGCCTTGCAAGACATCAACGTCAGCATCAGTATGTTCGCTTTCTTGGGTGGTGTGGCACAGTGCATCTTTGCTTTCAACTTCTTCTACAGCATTTTCAGAGGATCGAAGTCAAGCCAGAATCCATGGAGATCGAACGCATTGGAGTGGACAACGGAGATCAACCCTGGTCATGGAAACTGGGTAGGACCGATTCCAACCGTTCACCGATGGGCGTATGATTACAGTAAGCCTGGAGCTGATGATGACTTCATTCCACAGACGGTTCCGTTGAAAGCCGGTGAAGAGGATGTTCATTGATTCTTACAATATTTAACCTGAAAATGTCCTTAAGTACTTAAGGACATTTTTTTTGTGTTGACTTTTCCTACTGACATAAACAGTTCATTGAATCGAATTCGCTTCGGATTCTACCATTCGGCTTTCCGTTCGTCTCTGGCATTTCTATTCCTGCTAACTTTTCTCCATTCCTCAGCTCAGCATAGGGAGAATAAGGAAGTCAGGTTCATGGCAAAGATCGAGACCCGTAATTCCTTTGTTCAGACGCATTATGCCATGTTCCTTGGGGTGCGGGCTGGTTTTGAATTCAAGTTCCCGATAAGGTGCGGTATCGGTTACTATTGGATGCTGACCAACCTGGACTCTAAGTTCTATATTCCGACCGATTTCGGGCAGAGCGACCTCACGGCACATCCGAAGCTGCGTTATGCCATCGGTTATGTGGATTACAGTTTCTACGAAGAGGATGGTTGGACGCTGTCTGTTCCGGTTCAGGTCGGTATCGGTGAAACGTTCTACAGAAGCGAACATGCCAACCGGTTTGCCAATGCATTGGTAGTTCCGATGGAAGCAGGCGTTGCCGTGGATTACCTTTTTACCAAATGGATGGGTTTCGGAGTAGGGTTGGGCTACCGCGTCATGCTCAAGAATAACAAGAAAGTGAAGGAGAACTTCAACTCTCCTTATTATCAGTTCCGATTCAATATTGCTTTTTCTGAGATTTTCAGGGGCATCAAGGATAGGAAAAGAACGAAGGCTAGTCGTAGTTCAGGTTAGGGCTCAACCATCTTTCAATCTCCCGTATTTCCATGCCTTTACGCGCTGCGTAGTCCTCTACTTGATCCCTCTCGATCTTACCAAGACCGAAGTACTTGGCCTGTGGATGTGCGAAATACCAACCGCTTACAGACGCTGCGGGCATCATGGCCAAACTTTCAGTGAGAGTCATTCCAGAAATGGAGGTCGCGTTCAGCAGCTTGAACAGTTCGGTTTTTTCGGTATGGTCCGGACAGGCGGGGTAACCCGGTGCCGGACGGATACCTCTGTATTTTTCGCGAATGAGATCTTCGTTTGAGAGCGTTTCATTCGGTTCATAGCCCCAGGTTTCCTTGCGAACAATGGAATGAAGTTTCTCAGCAAACGCTTCGGCCAATCGGTCGGCCAAGGCTTTCAGCATAATGCTGCTGTAATCGTCATGGTCTTTGGCGAATTCTTCCAGTATGGTCTCAATACCAAGACCAGCTGTGACGGCAAACCCTCCCATGAAATCCTTCAACCCTGTTTCCTTTGGAGCAACAAAATCACTCAATGCCAAGTTTGCCACACTGGCTGCTTTCTTGGATTGCTGACGAAGTGTGTGTACGGTCGAGAGCACTTCTTTTCGACTTTCATCCGTGTACAGTTCAACATCATCTCCATCGGCATTGGCCGGCCAAATACCAACCACTCCGCTTGCAGTCAACCACTTCTCATCAATGATCTTCTTGAGCATGCTCTGTGCATCTGCAAAGACTTTGGTGGCAGCTTCGCCAACCACTTCGTCTTCCAGGATCTTCGGATAACGGCCCGCCAATTCCCATGTTTGGAAGAAGGGCGTCCAGTCGATGTAATCCACTAATTCGCTGAGTGGAAAATCTTTGAATTCGGTGAT
>JBFHEW010000061.1:0-9403 GCA_041583955.1 Bacteroidia bacterium
ACTCATTCTACTTGACAAAAGGACCAGACGCGATGAGATCTCAAGACCTATTGAATTGCTTCTGCAAGGAAAGGATGTCGGAATCATGTCGGAGGCGGGATGTCCAGGTGTTGCCGATCCAGGGCAGATACTGATGGCGGAAGCCCATCTTTACAACATAAAAGTGAAGCCGCTGGTGGGGCCCTCTTCCATCCTACTCGGCCTGATGGCCAGTGGGTTGAACGGTCAAGGATTCACGTTTCATGGTTACATACCCATTGATAAGAAGGAACGCATTCACAGATTGCGCGATCTGGATTCGTTGCTTGCCCGCTCCGGCTACACCCAGATCTTCATGGAAACGCCTTATCGCAATCAACATCTGTTTGACGACATTCTGAAGACCTGCAACGCCAAACACAAACTGTGCGTTGCCGCAGACATCACCCTTGACACAGAAGAAATCAGAACCTTGGCCATTGATGAATGGAAAACAGTGAAGATCGACCTTCACAAGCGGCCGTGTATGTTCTTATTGGGTCAATGAGCCATCCTAGGCCTTAATCTCCTCACATATAGGTCGATCAACATCCACGCGGTGAAAACGACCGAGATGGCAATGGAGAATGGCAAAGTGATGTTGAACCAATCGGCAAAGTAGCGGTGATAACAAAGGTTGTAGAGCGGCACGAACATGAGGAACCGCGCTATTTCCACAATGTAGAACCACGGTTTGTTCTCCAAAATGGCGCCAATGGAGAGTGTGCTCAGACAGATCAGAAAGAAGAAGGAAACCTGGTAGAACAACGGGAGATTATCCAATTGGCCCATGTAGGCGGTGAGGAAATAGGTGAGCAACAGAAACTGAATGACCACGTAGATCTTCAAATGCAAGGGGGTATCGGTAGCGTATTTCTTCATGGTGGCGCCTGCTTTCTGACCACCATCTGAAACCTGCCCAAGCAGACGGCCCAGGTATTCCGGTCCTCGGAAAATGAGGGCCACCTTCTCTCGGAGGGTTTTGAGTTGCTTGCTGCCTTCCCACATCTCCACATAAAAATGAACGTTTGCCCAAACGGAGTTCCAACTTTTAAGCGGTGTGGTAATGCCATATACGGGCTCTTCCTCTTCGTCAATGAAGGTTCCGTGCAAACGGTCCCACAGAATGAAGGTGGCAGCATAATTGTGATCGAGGTATTGCCTATTGGTGGCGTGATGCACGCGATGATGGGCCGGTGAGTTGAACACGGATTCGAACCAACGCGGCATGCGTTTGATGGCCTTGGTGTGGATCCAATACTGATAAAGCGTGACAATACCGGCAGCTGCACCGAAACTCAAGAGGTCGAATCCGAGAAGCGGAATCGGCAGAAAGATGGGGAACGCCAGTATATTATGAAACCAGCTTTGACGTAGCGCCACCGTGAGGTTGTACTCTTCGCTTTGATGATGAACGATGTGCGCTCCCCAGAAAATGTTCCACTCGTGACCCCAACGGTGCGCCCAATAATAGAGATAATCGAAAAAGACAATGCAGATGACCGTATTGTACCACGTGAAATCGAGGGTGAAGAATCGGAAATGATCATGAACCCACACGAACAGCATGAGCAGCACGGATTTGGTAAGTGCGCCAATGGCCTGACTGCCTATACCTAGATTGAGATTGGTGATGCTGTCTTCGAAATTGAAGTCTTTGCCATCTTTCTTCAACACATTATGAAGAACCTCTGCCAATACAGACAGAAGAAAGAACGGAATGGCCCAGAGAATGTAATTCGGATTCATGGAAAATAAAAAAGGGGTTCTTAACGAACCCCCAATTTACTTTCTTCCTGACTGCAAATCAAGCCATTGGCATTATTTCACGCTGATGAGCTCCACATCGAAGATGAGGTCTGTTTTCGGTGGGATCATGGATCCTGCTCCTCGCTCGCCATACGCCAACTGATACGGAATGAGCAAGCGCGCCTTCTCTCCTACTTTCAGCAGGGAGATTCCTTCGTCCCATCCTTTGATGACACGACCGACACCGATAGGAAAACTGATGGGCTCGCCCCTTGAAATAGAACTATCGAAGATGTTACCATCGTGCAGATATCCTGTGTAGTGCACCGCAACCGTACTTCCTGCAGTTACAGGAGCCCCGCTTGTCTTGTTCAGTCTGATGTAACGGAGACCCGTTCCGGTGCTTATCGTATCAAGACCTTTTGTCTCGTACGGTACCGGCTTCATTACTTTTTTCACGTCCATCAATTCAACATCGAAAATAAGTGTTGAATTGGCAGGAATGGTTGGCCTATCAATGGCGCCATAGCCTAATTCAGACGGAATGATCAACGTGGCCGAATCGCCAACATTCAGGTAGGCGAGCCCTTCGTCCCATCCTTTTATCACACGACCGCCACCCAACGGGAACGTGAAAGGCTGCCCTCGCTTGTACGAGTCATCGAACGGAGAACCATCAAGCAGACGTCCTGCGTAATGCACCGAAACGTTGTCGCCAACCTCAGGTTTTGCGCCATCCGCCTTCTTCCAAATGATGTATTTCAGTCCCGACCCGGTGGTGATGGTGTCTATTTTCGATTCGGCTGTTTCTTGAGCCTTATCGGCTGCAACCTTGTCGTTGCACTTGGTGGCAACCATCAACATCCAACCGAAAACGGCAAGTAAAGTCAGTTTTTTCATTCTCAGATTCAATTTCTAGTTAAAGGATTCAACACATTTTTCACTTCAAGGTCATACACGACCACCGCTTTTTTCGGAATGCAATCATCGTCTCCAACAAGGCCGAAAGCGAGGTGCGAAGGTAAAATTATTTTAACCCTGTCCCCTTCGCGCAGATGCAGTACGGCTTCTTCCAGGCCGCTTTCAACGCCACCTCTGCCCACTAAGAACTCCTTTGGCCCGTTGTCGTTTGAGTTGTAACATTTCTTTCCGGTCAGCAATCCGCTCTCATAGGCGCATTGCACTACCAATCCTTCTTCCACTTTGCGGCCATTGCCATGTTGGTATATCATGTACCGCAGCCCCGAGCCCGTCTCCTCCATGTCCCAACCTTGCCGTCTCACATAGTTTTCGATGTCCTGTTCTTCTATGGACACCAGCTCCTTGTTCGCGTGCATGAGCGGTTTCTTGAATTTTGTCGGGTCGACCTCCTGAGCGGGTTGATGCGAAGTGTCGCACGATGCGAATACAAACAACAGGGATAGTAGAAAAAGGGATGCCCCCCACCTGAAGATGTTCGTTGAATCGGTCATTTCAACTTATCGGCATATTTCGGTAACAGCCCCACGAATTTATCAATGGTTTCCTGTAACGGAAGGTCCGATCGCCCCCCAGCTGCGTTCCGATGACCGCCTCCATCGAAATTATCGCGAGAGAACCGGTTCACATCAAAATCACCAATCGACCGGAACGATATCTTGATGATGTCTTCCGACTCGATGAAGATGGCCGAAAAATGGATCCCTTCAATGGAAAGCGGATAGTTCACGGTGCCTTCCGTATCTCCTTGCTGGAAATGAAAGCGCTTCTTCTCTTCCATCGACAGCGAAATGAAGGCCGTGCCATAGTTCTTCATTACTGTCAGTTTATCGTCAATGCAATATCCCAGCAATCTCAATCTGTGCTCAGAGCTGGTATTGTTCACCAGGTTGTAAACCTCATCGTGCTTCACTCCCAGATCGAGAAGGTCGGCAACGATACGGTGCGTTTCCGCAGTTACCGATGGGAAACGGAAACTGCCACTGTCAGTCATGATGCCGCAGTACAGACACTCGCCAGATTCCTTATTGGGTATCTTATCGCCCATCATGGCTGCAAACCGGTGTACGAGCTGTGCTGTGGAGCACGAACTGGTATCAGATAGCATGAAATCGACAAACCCATCAGGCTGCGGATGATGGTCTATCATCACCTTCACGTTTTCCGACCGTTGTATGACCTCTTCCAGCCCGAATGCACGATTGGGCGTGTTGAAATCCAGACAGAACAGCACTTCAGCTGCATTGATCAGAGCCTCGGCATTCTGTTCATTTCCTTCGTGAATCACAATTCTGTCGTTACCCGGCATCCACTTGAGGAAGGTGGGGTAATCGTTTGGCATCACCACCTGCACCTCATGACCTTTGGCCACGAGGTAATGATAGAGGCCCAACGAAGAACCGATAGCGTCTCCATCGGGGCTTTTGTGTGCTACAATAGCGATCTTCTTCGGGGTGGAAAGCAGTGCTTTCAGTTCAGTGAAATCCGTCTTACTCAATCGTTCTGTTCTAAATTTGGGATGCCGAAGTTAACCAATTGGTGCGTGAGGCTTTTTTCTAATTTCGCGCCAAGTTTAAAAACACACAAAAACATTAAATGGCAACTAACAGAACTTTTACAATGGTGAAGCCCGATGCGGTTGAGAAAAACCACATCGGAGGAATTTTGGCTAAGATCAACGAAGCCGGTTTCCGCATCGTTGCAATGAAATACACACGTCTTACAGCCGCACAGGCAGGTAAATTCTACGAAGTGCACAGCGAGCGTCCATTCTACGGAGAACTTGTAGAGTACATGAGCTCTGGACCTATTGTTGCCGCCATATTGGAGAAAGACAACGCTGTTGCCGATTTCAGAACATTGATCGGTGCTACCGACCCGGCAGAAGCTGCTCCGGGAACCATCCGTGCTGCGTTTGCAGAAAGCAAAGCAAAGAATGCGGTACACGGTTCTGATAGCGATGAGAACGCTGAGATTGAAGGAAACTTCTTCTTCTCCGCTGTAGAGCGCCCATAGTTCGGAAACGAATTCATTCTAAAAGAAAAGGTCGGAAGTTATTCCGACCTTTTCTTTTTCATCCTGTCCATCTCGCTACGACATCACCTTTTCATCACGCCTTTGGCGATACCTATAAGCATCCGCTTGAACACAGGACCTTTTCTTCCCTTCCTGCTACCTTTTCGGAAGCTATCGAAATACATTTTAGTATAGAGAACCGCCCAATCCGCGCACTTACGATGGGTGAACTTCTTGCCTCCGGCCTTTCTCAATTTAACATTCTTGGCCCCATTGGCACGCATGTGATCATAGGCGACCAACGCATTCGTGTAAACCACTTCTTCGTCTCCAGAGCAATAACAGATCTGCATGGGTCTTTCGGGCACCCAATTATCCATGCTGTTCTCGCGAAGTAACTGCTTGAAGATGAATCCGTCATCATTCACGAACAGATCGATAAGGCTATCTGAGAGCATATCCTTCGGAACAGACGGCAACGTATCGTTGATATTGCCGACAGAATGATTCCCGTTGAAAACCCCGAGCACAATATCGTTGTATGGCGGCTTGAAAACCAGATCGTGAAATTGGTCCTTTCTGAAAATGTTGTAGACCTCGTTGTACCCGAGGAGCAGATATGGCAAGTAATGTGGTTGTGTGTATTCATGGAACATGACTTCGGCCTGCACCCCATCCAGATCATAAGGTCCCGACATGGGAGAAGATGCTGTAACGGTGTATTGGTCTGAGAACTTTTCCTGCAGTTTACGGTGCACCGCCATGGCGGCATGTCCGCCCTGCGAATAACCCGAAATGAATATCATCGGATCCCGCTGGAGGCCGATAATGCTGTCCAACTCCACCACCGCCTTCATCATGTCTATTCCTGCATTGGCTTCAGAATCGGCATGAATGTAGAGATGCCTTCTTTCTCCATAGCCTAATCCGACATAATCGGGTTCGCACACGGCATAGCCGTCTGTGGCAAACATCAGACAGATCTGATCCTCGCCATTGTAACCAAGCTTGCGCTGAGGACGAACGGTTGTGCCGTGATTATAGATAAGCAGCGGTGCTGGTTTCTTCAGACCAAGCGGAACGAAATAAAGACCCGATGCCATGACGCAACTGCTATCGCCATAGGTGGTACAGTAGGTGATATCGTACACGTCAACTGCGTTCCGTACCTTGGAGATGACCTGCGGAATACCCATTCTCTTCCATCGCTCACCCAATCTTCCAACAGAGAAGGAATCCACCTTGGTGTAGCTTATCAACTGGGCTGACGCATCAAATGTCAACGATAGGCCGAGAGTCAGAAGAAAGAGTAGAATGGTTTTACGCATAGTTGAACTGAATTTTCCGCGAAGTTAGCAATGCATCATGGGCATATTTGACTTCCAGACGTCACTCCATCCATTCAATCCGCCATTAGAGTATGCATCGGTGTTTCGGAACGGAAATCGAAAATCGATCGGGTTGAGGCATTGACGCAATAGGTACTCCAAGTGCCATTCATTGTCCATCACATCCGCTATCTTCGCAGCCTAAATTTGCAACCATGGCAACCACCTTTCTCGATTTCGAAAGTGACATCCAGGAGTTGGAAGAACAACTCGAAAAATCAAGGGCCATACAGGAAAAAGGCAAGGTAGATGTGAGTAAGACCATCGAAGAACTTGAAGTAAGTATCAAGTTGCGTACTCAAGAGATCTACAGCAGCCTCACCCCATGGCAGCGTATTCAGGTGGCACGTCACCCGAGCAGACCATATACGTTGGCCCACATCCGGGCCCTTACAGACGATACGTTCGTTGAGTTGCATGGCGACCGCACCGTGAAAGACGACAAGGCCATGGTAGGCGGCTTTGGAAGCATTGATGGCAAAACGGTGATGCTCATCGGGCAACAGAAAGGCATCAACACCAAAATGCGCCAGTACCGGAATTTCGGAATGGCGAACCCGGAAGGCTACCGGAAAGCGCTGCGCCTGATGAAGTTGGCCGAGAAGTTCAATAAACCGGTCATCACCTTCATCGACACGCCAGGGGCTTTCCCCGGAATTGAGGCGGAAGAAAGAGGCCAGGGCGAAGCCATAGCCAGGAACATCATTGAAATGATGCAGCTCAAAGTGCCCATCATCTGCGTCATCATTGGCGAAGGCGCATCGGGTGGTGCACTGGGAATCGGCATCGGTGATAAGGTTTTCATGCTAGAGAACACGTGGTATTCGGTCATCTCGCCCGAGAGCTGTTCTACCATTCTCTGGAGAACACGCGACCAGAAAGAGGTAGCTGCCGAATCGTTGAAACTGACGCCACATGATCTGCTAGAGCAGAAACTGATATCCGGCATCATTCCGGAACCATTGGGAGGCGCACATCGCAACCCCGAAGAAACCTTTGCCAACGTGAAGAAGGAGATCAAGAAACATTTGACCCGCCTGCACAACATGGAGGTTCAGGAGCGTATTGACAGAAGAATTGAGAAATACAGCCAAATGGGCGTGTTCAATGAGTGAAATGAGAGATAAATACCAGCCCGTTATCGGGCTTGAGGTGCACATGCAGCTTCTGACAAGATCAAAAGCCTACAGCAGCGACAGCACCGAATTCGGTGGATTACCCAATAGCAATGTGAGCGTCATAACGCTCGGTCATCCCGGAACGCTGCCTAAAGTGAACCGGGCTGTGGTTGACAGTGCCATCAAACTCGGACTTGCATGCGGTTGCACCATCCGCGAACGCAACGAGTATGCACGCAAGAATTATTTCTATGCCGATCTTCCGAAGGGTTACCAGATAACTCAGGATACCACCCCCATCTGCACGGGCGGTGCCATTACCATTAAACTGGAGAATGGCGTGGAGAAAAGCATCGGACTTACCCGTATCCACATGGAGGAGGATGCCGGAAAAAGCATGCACGACCAAGACCCGTTCGACACGTTGGTTGACCTTAACCGTGCAGGAGTTCCGCTTCTTGAGATCGTTTCTGAACCGGAGATAAGAAGTGGCGAAGAGGCTTATGCCTACATCACAGAAGTGAGGAAATTGGTGCGTTACCTCGAAATATGCGATGGCAACATGGAGGAAGGCAGCCTTCGTTGCGATGCCAACATTTCGGTCATGCTGAAAGGAAGCAACAAGTTCGGAAGACGTGTTGAGGTGAAGAATATGAACTCGATACGCAACGTTCAACGCGCCATTGAGTTTGAGATTGACAGGCAGATAGCAGAACTCGAAGCAGGAGGTGAGATAAGTCAGGACACACGAAGCTTTGATGCTGCAAAAGGAACCACCTTCGTAATGCGAAGCAAGGAGATGGCCAACGATTACCGCTACTTTCCCGAGCCAGACCTTCCGCCTGTTATCGTGGATGAGAAGTGGATCGCTGACGTGAAGGCTACAATGCCGTTATTGCCCAACGAACTGCATAAGAAGTTCACCATGGACTTCGGACTCAATGAATACGATGCGGGTGTTCTCACAGAAAGCAAGCCCGTGGCGCTCTACTTCAACGAGCTCACTTCGTTTACCAAGAATTACAAAGCGGCCTCCAATTGGGTCACTGGCGACATCAAGTCGTACCTCAACGAATTTGCCGTGCACATGGAGGATTTTCCAGTTGCACCAAAAGCAATGGCAGAACTCATTGCCCTTATCGATGAAGGAAAGGTGAGCCATTCTGCCGCTTCTCAGAAACTTTTCCCTGAGTTGTGCAGAACACCTGAAAAAGCTCCACTAAGCATTGCCAAGAACCTCGACCTGATACAGGAAAGCGACTCCGGTCAAATGGAAGAATGGGTGAGCGCAGCATTGGCCGCCTATCCGGACAAGGTAGAAGAATACCGTGGCGGAAAGAAGGGCGTGCTCGGCCTATTCATGGGAGAAGTGATGAAATTGAGCAAGGGCAAGGCCGACCCTAAAATGGCCAATCAAATGGTAAGACAAAAACTGGAAGCATGAAAAAACAAGTCATACTGATACCGATCGCACTGCTTTTCTTCTTTGTAGGATGCGCCCAGAAAGGAGCAACCGTAAAAGGAACATTGCAGAACGCAGAAGGCGAAACCATTGTACTCGAACACCTCTCCTCTACGGCAAGTACCGCAGTCGATTCTGCCGAAGTGGGAGCGGATGGAAAGTTCAAACTCAGTTCAGGAGAACTTTCTGATGCGGGTTTTTACCGATTGAAGGTGAACAACAACAATTTCGTTATTCTGCTTCTGAACAAAGGCGAGGTGGCCGAGGTAAGCGGAAATGCGTTGGATTTCTACCAGAGTTATGAAGTTGAGGGATCGGAAGGATCAACAAAACTGAGGTACCTGGATCAGCGTCTGCGTGCAGATTTCAACAGAACCGATAGCCTACGCAAAACCTTCCAAATGCACCAGCAACAAGGTCACCCAAGATTGGATTCCATTGCACAAGCAATAGATGCCGTTTTCCAACAGATGCAGGAGGAGAAACGCCAGTTCGTGCTTTCATTCATTGATGAGAATCCTAACTCTCTAGCGATACTTTCTGCGGTACAATCGCTCAATCCGGCTCAGGACATGGAGGTGTTTGAAAAAGTGGCCGATAACCTTTCGGCATCCATGCCGGAATCCGATTATGTGAAACAGTTCAAAACACAGCTGGTCGACATCCGATCGAAA